>CAYQJZ010000005.1:0-1329 GCA_964417995.1 uncultured Bifidobacterium sp. | reverse complement strand
TTTGTGGCACCGTTAATTTTGCGCAGATAGTCCTCAGCCTCATGCACGAGCTGTTCAGCCTGTGGAGCGCCAAGAGAAGCTATTTCTTGAGCTTTAGCGGCAAGGTCGTAATCGTGCTCAAGATGCCTGACGTAATCGTGTAGATCGTCATTACAACGAATCAACATTGACGCTTCAGCCGTCCATTGTGCAGCTTTTTTGGGTAACTCTCCAGTTTCCAACGGCGCATCAAGGCATTGTGACAACGCATCCACGATACACAGCGACGCCTGTGGACATTCCTCGGCATTGAGATATTGGGGAATTGACACCCACACTGACGTGGCCTCATAGCCTCGTGAGTGTGCCTTGTCGTCAATAACTGTAGTGATACCCACAGGACCGTTATATTCACGATCCATATCGCATTGACAATCTCCGTTTGATACGTCTACAGGCAGAGGGCGTGTGTGTGGACAATCAGCAAACATAGAACCAAGAGTGACTATGTGATCAACCTCATATTCTTCTGCGATATGAAAGACATAATTACAGTACATTTGCCACCGATAATTCGGTTCAGGAGCAATAAGTGCGAGGATATGCAGTTCGTCAGTGATATGCACGTCATAAAACGTTGTTTGGGGCCATAGAATACGGCGTCGACCTTGTATATAACACGACATGGGACGGGAGACTTGGTAGTCATAAAAACTGTCGCAACGGATATGCCGAACTTCACGTGACTCGTAGGAATCTACGATGTGGCGCAGTGCATTGGTAGCGGCTTGGCAAGCATCATTCCAACCTTCAAACGCTGCTACCAGAACAGTAGTTCGTGTTGCTCCACTCATACACTTAAATGTATCGCGCATCACGTTTGACAAAGGTCTTATGCCTTTGGTGAATCGAGTACCAAGCATGGTCACGCACAGTGATAATTCAGCAACACGTAGATGACTTTTGAAACTATTCACAGCGACACGCTGGTTTGTTAAATTTCACCAATGTCGTTATAGTAGTGACTCGTGCTCAAGCGGTGGAATGCCGTACAGACCACATGCGGACATAGCTTAGTTGGTAAAGCGCAACCTTGCCAAGGTTGAGACCGCGGGTTCGAGTCCCGTTGTCCGCTCTAAGGTCCGAAGAGTTGACGACCTTTGCGGTGGGTTAGCCAAGCGGTTAGGCAGCGGCCTGCAAAGCCGTATAGACGAGTTCGACTCTCGTACCCACCTCTCGGTAACGGGCAGAGGCTTGGAACCGGGGTAGATCGGGCGGTTGGCGCAGTGGTAGCGCGCTTCCCTGACACGGAAGAGGTCACAAGTTCGAACCTTGTATCGCCCACCCTTG
>CAYQJZ010000004.1:48456-64949 GCA_964417995.1 uncultured Bifidobacterium sp. | reverse complement strand
CTGCATATTCCACTCAGCAACAACCATGCGCTCCATTAGCAAGACACTTAACCCCCAACCCATCAGCAAATAGGGTGGTGTTACGTTCGAACGAGTGGCTGCGACGCATTCCGCTCCAGCCCATCCAGCAAATAAATAAGAGGAGCTATAGGCCAATAAGAGAAACATGCGAGACATACCCAAATAGCGGAGTACCCAACCCATCAGCGAATAGGCTCGTCATGTCTGACGTGAACGCGAAAGTGAGGGAACATCCCCAGCTCATCAGCGAACAGACTAAGAGCGGACAGTAGGTTTTGGCTCTGTTAACCCAGAGTGGATATAGACTCTGCGGAATTGGAATTAGAGCGATAAAAGTACTTCATATATTGTCACTTGTTACGTGGTTTTATCATCTGTTGGCATCCATCCTCTTACATAAATTCGTGCCCACGATGGGTCAACAGAGTCTAGATTTTATGCACGTGACTCGCTTTTGAGTTATATGGAAGGCAAGACCTTAGTGAACTTGCAAATTTTCTCTGCATGCATTCCACACCGACTACACCAATTCGCATAACTCGCAGTAGATTACAGATGTAGTTAGTTGTAAAAAGAATACGAAAACGAAAGCAAGGAGCAGGTATGGGAGCTAACTATCCCGATCTTGTTGTTGTAGGAGCTGGACTTTTTGGTTTGACTGTGGCGCAGCAAGCTGTAGAGAAAGCAGGCGCTACGGTAAAGATCATCGATGTACGCAATCACATCGGCGGTAATGCATATTCCTACATCGATAAGGAAACAGGAGCGGAGATTCATCAGTACGGAGCTCACCTGTTCCATACATCAAACCGCCGTGTTTGGGACTATGTGAATCGATTCACGTCGTTCACTAACTACGTACATCGTGTGTATGCCACGCACGACGGTGAGGTTTACCCACTGCCGATCAACTTGGGAACAATTAATCAATTCTTCCACGCACATTACACACCGGATGAGGCACGTGCATTAATCAACGAGCAGGCAGGAGAATTGGCAGGACATGACCCGGAAAATCTTAACGATAAAGGTATTAGCCTGATTGGCCGTCCGCTTTACGAGGCGTTCATTAAGAATTACACGGCCAAGCAGTGGCAAACCGACCCGAACGAGTTGCCGGCATCGATTATTAACCGTCTGCCAGTGCGTTTTACATACGATAACCGGTACTTCAAAGACACCTGGGAAGGCCTGCCAACAGACGGTTATACAGCATGGTTTGAGCGAATGATTGACGATCCACACATTACCGTGGCGCTGAACACGGACTTCTTTGATTCCTCACAACCGTTCTCTAAGGCTGCGCTACGGGAAGCGGGTGTGCCTGTGGTGTATACGGGGCCGGTGGATCGGTATTTCGATTACCAACTGGGTGAGCTCAAATGGCGAACGGTGGACTTTACTGAGGTGCGTTATGACGAGGCTGATCATTTTGGTTGCCCGGTGATGAACTTCTCTGACGCGGATGTGCCGTATACACGAGCAATTGAATTTAAGAATTTCAATCCCGAGCGTCGCGACAAGCAGAATCCTCACAAAACTGTGGTATGGGAGGAGTACAGCCGTTTTGCTGAGCGCGGTGATGAACCGTACTACCCTGTTAACACTCACGCTGACGCGCAGCTGTATGCCGAATACGAGAAACTTGCTGCACAGGAACCACACACTGTGTTCGGTGGCCGACTCGGCACATATCGGTATTACGACATGCATCAGGTAATTGACACGGCATTAACAGCCTATGACGAGCGCATCCACCCGATGTTAGCCAAGAACGCTTAGGACTGCGCCGCGTTGCACTGCAAACAGCAGACAAAATAACCAAAGCAATAAAACAGCCAGAGCAACAAGCAACAAGCAACAAGCAACAAGCAACAAGCAACAAGCAACAAGCAACAAGCAACAAGCAAGTATAAAACGAGTTGTAGGTCTCCAGAGGGGGCCTACAACTCTGTGAAACAGTGTGTCTAGTGCACACTAAAAGTACGTTATCGCGAGTGCACACGTAAGTTACGTTTACACACCTAAGTTACGTCTCACTCAGGCGCGCCATACATCCTTGCCTGCAGCTTTGGCGACAGCAACATCAGCATTGAGCTGATCCACGTTGGCTTCTACATCGCCAGTAATGAAGCGTTCCACCAGTTCGCGTGCCTCATTGTCTTCATACTGCACAGCCGGAGACTTCATAAAATACGAGCTCGGTGCCAGAACTGGGCCAGCCAGACCGCGGTCAAGTGCAATCTTGGCAGCACGTACTGCATCGATCACAATACCGGCAGAGTTCGGCGAATCCCATACCTCAAGCTTGTACTCCAAGTTCAGCGGTACGTCGCCAAAGGTTGTCCCCTCCAAGCGCACAAACGCAAACTTGCGATCGTCAAGCCATGCCACATAATCCGACGGGCCAATATGCACATTGTGCTCATCCATCTCGTGCGGCACAACCGAGGTAACAGCACGCGTCTTTGAGATCTTCTTAGATTCCAGACGCGAACGCTGCAGCATATTCATGAAGTCCATGTTGCCGCCCACGTTGAGCTGATAGGTGCGCTCCAGACGAACACCACGATCTTCAAACAAACGTGCCATTACACGGTGAGTAATTGTTGCACCAACCTGGCTCTTAATGTCGTCGCCAACAATTGGCACACCGGCTTTACGGAATTTTTCTGCCCATTCAGGGTCGGAGGCAATAAACACTGGCAGACAGTTCACAAATGCGCAACCAGCATCCATTGCAGCTTGTGCGTAAGCCTTGTCGGCTTCTTCGGAACCGACCGGCAGATAGGAAACGAGTACATCAACGTTCTTCTCACGCAGTACAGCAGCCACATCAACCGGCTCAGCATCAGATTCGTCGATCATCTCGCGATAGTAATCACCCAAACCGTCGTATGTTGGGCCGCGCATTACTTCTACACCCAGTTCTGGTACTTCGGCAAAAGTGATTGTGTTGTTCTGGGAGGCAAAAATAGCCTTCGACAGATCGGTACCAACCTTGGCTGCATCCACATCAAATGCAGCAACAAATTCAATATCACGAACGCGATACCCCCCAAAATTGTTATGCATCAAACCTGGAATTTTGTCTTCATCCTGTGTGTCGCGGTAATATTCAACGCCCTGAACCAGCGACGAAGCGCAGTTACCCACGCCCGCGATAGCCACGCGAATGCTCATTTTAATTAGACCCCCGTTGAAATGCGGTTTGTGTTACAACGACATAAGCATACCCAGACCATTTTTAGAAAACACTGTATTTGTTCACCATCTGTGTATGTTTGCCAAATCACCAGGTATTTAATTCAACAATTACCCTACTGTCGTTGATTAAATTTGCAACAAAACTGCACATTAATTCTGTTATTAGTAGAAAACCCTGTTATTTAGTAAAACTAATTCCACACAAAACTGTTATTGCAATTACCACTCAAAAAACTACTGAAGAATATCTGAATAACAACACCACGCCTCACTAACGTTTACCTGACGTGATCTGATATAAGGTGCCTGTTCATTTGTAAGAGTTCGGAGTAAATCCTGCTCACACCGCACCCAATTCTTTCTCATAACCGCTTGATTCTCAGGGGTACCGATTATTTTGGTCACCATGGCTTCTCAGACTCAAACGGCAAGCAAGACGATAGGACGACACAGTGGAGGCGGCCTACATCGTTCAAACGGCTCACAAGGCCCTAAGCCGAAAGGACGTAAGAAGCATCGTGTTCTTAAGGCGATGCTCGGCATTTTTGTAACGCTTTTTGCACTCGGCGTTGCTGCGTTCGCCTATTTATATGCCACCACTGAAATCCCAGACCCGGAATCGGTGGCAATCTCGTCAAATACTACGGTGTACTACGCTGATGGCACCACTGAAATTGGCACCTTCTCTGAGCAGAATCGTGAAATTATCGACTGCTCAGTACTACCTGACTACGTAGGCGAAGCTATTATCTCGTCTGAGGATCGCACGTTCTACACCAACAAAGGGATCGATTTACTAGGTATCGCCCGCGCATTGTGGACTAATATCACCACCGGTTCACGGCAAGGCGGTTCAACAATTACCCAGCAATACGCCGAACGGTATTACCTGGGTGATACGACAACGTATTTAGGCAAGCTGCGCGAGGCTGTACTGGCAATTAAGATCACACAGGAACAAGATAAAGACACCATTCTGTGTAACTACATGAACACGATCTACCTGGGACGCGGCGCCTACGGTATTCAAGCTGCAGCCCTTGCCTACTTCGACAAAGACGCAGCAGATCTTACAGTCTCAGAAGCGGCGCTCATTGCGGGTATTGTTCCTTCGCCGTCAACGTGGGATCCGGCTGTAAACGCGGAACAAGCCGAAGCACGATTTGAACGTGTGATCAGCATTATGGAAGAGGACGGTTATATAACCTCCGAGGAGGCTGATGCGGCTGAGATGCCGGAAACTATTGAATACACGCAATCCGACACATACGCCGGTACCAACGGGTATCTGCTGCAAATGGTGCGTGAGGAACTTATAGACAGCGGATCGTTCACTGCTGAAGACCTCGATACCGGAGGCTATTCGATTGTGACCACAATCGAAAAAGACAAGCAGGATTTGATGTATTCGGTTGTCAGCCCTTCCGAAAACGGCATGGAAGACGTCATACCTGACGGTATGGAGTTTGGCGCTATATCGGTCAATGCGCAAGACGGCTCAATTATTGCCGTTTATGCAGGCGAGGATTACCTTACTCAGCAGCTCAACCATGCCACGCAATCTCAATACGAGATCGGTTCCACCATGAAACCGATGGCACTATTGGGTGCTATTCAGGAGGGCGTAAGCCTCGATACAACGTTTAACGGTAATTCGCCGCGTACGTACGATGGTATTACCGACTCGGTGTCAAACTTTAATAACGTCAGCTATGGATGGATTGATTTGTATGACGCTACCGCATACTCGGTAAACACCGTCTACATGGATATTCAGGACAAACTTG
Organism: uncultured Bifidobacterium sp.; assembly: GCA_964417995.1. Lineage (GTDB taxonomy): Bacteria > Actinomycetota > Actinomycetes > Actinomycetales > Bifidobacteriaceae > Bifidobacterium. The sequence continues at coordinate 59,934 of CAYQJZ010000004.1, read as the reverse complement.
GCGCTGAACGTATCGCGGAAATCGCCACCGAAGCAGGCGCAGAAAGCGATGACCTTGACGGTTCAAACGCCTTTACTGTGCTCGGCAATAACGCCCTCACCACGGCTGATGTGGCACGAATGTATGCAACAATCGCCAACCAGGGGTACCGCTCAACGCTGCATATCGTCTCGAGTGTGCAAGACAGCAACGGTGAAGATCTCTACAATGCGCCAACTGACACCGAACAGGTGTTTGATTCCAACGATTGCGCTCTGGTGGCTAGCGCAATGACCGGCACCGTGGAATACGGTACCGCCACAGAAGCTCAGGCAGTTGGTCACACCTTGGCTATGAAGACTGGTACCGCGAACGATGGCTATGCGGCCAGCACTGTGGGATTCACCCCATCTGTAGTCAGCGTGTTCGCCATGTGGTACCCCGACGAGGATGGCACACCGCAAGAAATACCGTCGTTCGGACAGTACACAGGTACAGCCACCTATCCGGTTCATTTGTTCACCGAATACATGACCGAAGCATTGGCTGATACTGAGGATGAAGCTTTCCCTGAAGCCACAGACAATGGCACTATCGGCGGTACCGATGGCACGTGGGGCAGCGGTACATCGTCTTCATCATCCAGCTCGTCTGACAGCAGCTCTCAGGATGAGAGCACCACCAACAGCGGTGATAGCAGTCCTGATGACAAAGACAACACCACCAATAGCGGCGGTGACGATGATGGTGACGATGATGGTGAAGAAAATGACGACGGAACCGGCAACAGCGGTAACGGAAGCGGTAATGAAAACAGCGGAGGAACCGGCAACAGCGGTAACGAAAACAGCGGAGGAACCGGCAACAGCGGCAACGACACCACCGATAGCGAAAGCAGCAGCGGAACCGACACCAGCGGCAACGTCGACGAAGAGTAATCTGCTTGACGGTTTGTCACAAAGTGTTGCAAGCGGCAGGTAATGATTTGTATCTACACCAAAGAAAAGGCCATCGCGGTTCGCTAGCTAGCAGGCAGCTCATCTGCTGAACACCGCTAACACTTGTGTTCCCACCTACCCAATCAAGGTAGGTGGGAACACAAGTAACCAAAACAATTACAGCAGTGCAGCACGCACACGGTCGTAATCAGCGCGGCTCAGCGAGATTACGCCACCATGTTTGGTGTGAGGCGATAAAAAGTAATCAGGGTCGTTCAACATCTCCCACCCTGAATCAAGATCACGAGAAATCATCGGCTGGTAGCCAACGTCGGGAATCACATCAACAAACAAATACCATTCTGCATCCGTAGAACTCTCATGCTGAGCTGCGAATACCGCCGGACCTTCTACCCCACCGGGATTACCGCCCGCATAAGCTGCGCCGATGCGTGTTTGCACGGTATGCCATGATGTGCCAGTCTCCCACCATCGTGGAGAGTCAGTGGCATCCATCCAAATACCGTTGCCAAAAGTGTTGTCTTTGGTGATGTGGTAAGTACGCATGCCACCATTAGGAAGCGGACGCTGAATCATGGTGGTGTCGATGGAGTCACCGCCCGTATCGATGAACACACCGCCGTATTCGTATGTCTCTTGTGTAAAGTCGCGCGTTACACCCCACAGCACCTGATGGTGAGCATCAGAGGACACATGCTGCGTATCTCCAGTTGGAAACAGTGTGCTCGACCAGTAGATTACAAAGGCACCTCGCCCGCCGCTGCGACCTTCTGGGTAGTAGTCCGACACCCATAGGCTTTCGCAGGCCCATGCCATACCAAGTTCGAGATGTGAACCATCTGGTAACAACGACACGTCAAGAGTTGAAGGACCTCGCCAATGAATTAGATCTTCTGACTGCCACACAATCAGGTTGGTGCTTCCGTGGGTTGACCAATACTGCCATGGATTAACACCGGGTTCATGAGCACCGTCATGACCACCAAAAACACGTAGATCAGTGGCAATAATCGTCCACGTGCCGGTTTCTGGGTTACGAGTTATATGCGGGTCACGCACACCAGTTGTGCCAATATTGGAAGTCAGAATTGGTTTACCACCGTTTAACGGCAACCATCGACGTGGATTATTACCGTCAGAAATGTCCATGTAAATGCGTTCAGCATACCCGTTGGGGTCTTCAAGAAAATGAACAAGCAAATACCCGTAAGAGTCATAGGAGGTCGGCGTCATTATTCTATTCCATCCTGTATGTGTTCTCACCTACGCCATTGTTGATAAGCATTGGTTTTCAGCCGATCAATCAACTACTTGACTACTCGGCTACAGTAACGAATGCAGGTACCAAGCACGATTATTTATAATTGCTGGTTTTATAATTGCCGGTCTCAATAATATGGAGCCATAGGTCAATAAATGCCATAAATACCATATATGACACTGGCTAATTACTTAACACTATCTAATTACTGTAATTACAGCGCTAATCACCACATTTGACGACAGTTAACGGTATTTATTTGCTGTTACTTTTATTATTTTTTGACGCTTTGCGCAGTGCAACACTTCGCGCGGCATATACCGCACAGCAGATTGAATACAGCACCAATGCCAGCCAATCGCCAGTAGCAAGCGAGAATACGACAAGCACAGCCAAATAGATCTGCACTGGCTTACTTATGGCACTGGGCCGCATAGCGCGTGAGGCAATAACAATCGATACCACACCAACCATAGCCACAATCAAGCCATAAATCTGCACCACGTATACGACACTGTTGACATTGGTGAGCGTGGAATCAAGTAAACCTTCTTCTTCCAACAGTGTGTAACTTTCACCACGGAACCAGTTGGAATATACAAACAATGTGATCGATGCATTAAGCAGATTCCATGCTCCAGCAATGTATAGCAGAACGCGTTCAACAGTACGCGGCATAGGTCGTGTGTCTGACACATCTGGCAAAGATACTGTATAACCCATGTGTAGCTCCTCTAATCTTCTACAATCCTCGTAATTCCTCAAGACTCCAAGTTGTTGGCATTTGCACTTTCACCAGGTATAACGCTGAGCAGCATACACAATGCAACATACGACGTACGTTGGTACATTGCACTGCGTTGTACAAACTAACAGCTGTCAATAAAGCTAACGGTTAATGCCAGAATGGGTGCAGTAATAAACCGCTGTTATCACCGCACCCATATCTGACTATTAGAGCGTTACCTGTTTATCATCCCTTCAGACCCGAAGTAATATTCAGGGACTGCAGGAAGTACCTCTGCGCAAAAACAAACAACAGAAGTGTTGGCACAATAGCCATACAGGTTGCTGCCATCAGCTGACCCATCTGGTTATACTGACCCATCTGATTACTCAACAGCTGCAGACCTGCAGTTACTGGCATCATGTCAAGATCGTTGAATACCAGGGTTGGCCACAGGAAGTCATTCCACGCGCCGGTGAACGAGAACAGGAAGATCACGATCAAAATTGGGCGAATCGATGGCAGAATAATCGAACGGAAAATCCTGAAATCAGATGCGCCATCAATCTCCGCTGCCTCGTCAAGTTCCTTCGGAATACCCTTCATAAAGTTGCGAACCAGGAAGATATTCGCTACGTTGCCCAAGCCTGGAACAATGCAGGCCCAGTAGGTATTTACCCAGCCCAACGACGCTACAATGCGGTACTGCGGAATCATATTCACCACGCTGGGGAACATGGAAATCAGCAGCAGCACAAAGAACAGCATGTCACGACCGCGGAAGTTTAGTCGCGAATAACCGAAGGCTGCCAGGGAGACAATAGTCACCGACAGAAGGCCGAATACCACCGAAATAATCAGGGAATTCTTCAGCCAGCTGAGAATTGGATAAGTGGCCGATGCCTCCAAAAGCGTGACGTAATTATCGGTTACCCATTGCGCAGGCAGGAAGGTATAAGCATTCGCCGTGAACTCGGCAACTGACTTAAATGATGTGGTCACCGTGTAAACAACGGGGATCACCCATACAAGCGCGAGTACAGTGAGGACGATATAAACAACAATCAGTGACGGCGAGAATTTCTTCGTTTTATTGAAGGGAATATCCGCCGACGACGGATTTTTAACTGCAGTGGACATTGCTTAGTCCTCCCTGTTCATGAAGATAATCTGGATAACGGCGATAACCATAAGGATGATGCCAAGCAAGAAGGCCATAGCCGATGCCATACCAGCTGCAGCCGGACCGGCCGGGAATGCCAGGTTCTTGATATCCATCAGCAGCACCTGAGTCTCGTAGTTCGGGCCACCGCCAGTCAGCATTACCGGCTGACCCCAAACGTTGAATGCGCCAGCCGTGGTCATAATCAGCGTGTAGAACAGTGGCAGTTTAATTTCTGGCAGTGTAATGCTGAAGAAGATACGAACCGGACCAGCGCCATCAACCTTGGCCGCCTCGTAAAGATCTTGATTCACACCAGACAATGCCGACCGATATATAACGAGATTGCCGCCAATACCAGCCCACAAACTCAACACGTAGATTGTCATCCACGCCCACGGATTTTCACCAAGCCAATTGACGTCGGTACCGAAAGTGGTATTCAGCAAACCGAACTGGGAGTTGAACACCATCTTCCACACCAGAGCACCTGCGGCGATCGAGATCAGACCAGGAATGTAGAAGATTGCCTGATACAGGCCAGCTCCTTTAAGCCCTTTCTTGGTCAACAGCAGTGCGAGACCCAGTGGCACCACAATTGTCAGCGGCACGTAGATCACCACGTATAGCAAGGTGTGCTTCAAATCACGCCAGAAAATGGTGTAGAAGTACGAGTCTGGGTCGAAGATTTTCTGGAAATTCTCCAAGCCAATAAACTCTGGCGTACCCACCATATTCCACTTGGTGAAGGCCAAATAAATACCGAAAATAATCGGGATAATACCGAAGACAGCGAAGATAATAAAGTGTGGAGCGATGTACGGAAGCGCATGCCAGAACGAGTTCTTGCGCTTCATGCTTTTACCGGCATCCGAACGGAGCCACTTCTGGCCTACCGCTGCGGATGTACCGCTTTTTCTACTCATGTGTTGACCCTTTCTTCAATCAGACAGCAGTGTCTTATTTACGAAGATCACGACTGTTCCTGGATCTCGATCTGAGCCTGTGCTGTTGAGTCAAGAAGCTCCAAGCCCTCTTCCAGAGACACATTGCCGAAAACGATGTCGGTGTACGTACTCCACGCCGACGATGCATATCCGCCGTACAGATAGTTGGACGTTACGATGTAGTCACGTTCTTCTTCAGAATTTGTGAAGCTCGCCTGAATCAGCACCTGATAATCAGGGTTGTCCAGATCGCGGTACGCCGGAGAGATAGAACCAACATAAGACCAGTCCATCCAGTTCTCGTACACGTACTGTACAAAGTCTGCTGCTGCTTCAGCGCGTTCGTCACTGCGGTCCTCGTCTACCAACTGCATCCAGTTGCACTGATACAAGAAGTTGGAGAAGTTGTCAGTGCCATACTGCAGCGTGTTAGCTTCAGCAATTTTATCTTCGCCCAATGTCTCCGACATATTGCCCTGCGCCCATGTGCCGAGCATAGCGAAAATAGCAGTTCCTGAACCGAAAGCCTGCTCACCGTCAATGTCACTAGGAGCGATCACACCCAGTTCGTAGGCATCACGCAGTGCTTCGAGCGGTTTTCTCCACACATCGGTGGTTAGATCGTCCATGTTGTCTTCGAGGGTGCCGCCGGCACTGTATAGCAGAGACATGAACGCCCATGGCAGATTGCCGAGAACCAGACCGTATTTATCGTCAGGAATCTTGCCCGCTAACGTCTGGATCTCCTGGACGGTAACAAAACCGTCTTCAAGAATGTAGTCCAGATCGTATTCTTCGACCAGATCTTTGTTGTAGTAAATGGCCATCTGATACAGGTACATCGGAATGCCATACACTGTATCGTCATAAATGCAGTTTTCCCACGTCTGTGGGAGGAAGTTTTCTTCAACAAGTTCCTCAGCGTAAGACTGCCACTCGTCCATTGAATTCAGCAGACCTTGCGAGGCAAGTACGGCAGTCTGGAACTGGTCGCCGATGATGATGTCGGGAATGTTTTTGCCAGTCTGCATCACCGAATAAATTTTGGTAGTCAAATCGCTGCCGTTCATCGACTGGAATACCACTTTGTATTTCGGGTTGGTAGCGTTGTATGCGTCGACGATGGCCTGCATGGCGGGGCCGTCATCACCCGTGAGGTTATTCCAGAACAGGATGGTTCCGGAATCGGCTGTGGTACTGCAGCCTCCCATGGCGCACAACATTGCACCGGCAGCTACAAAACCGGTTATCGGTTTGAGCAACCTTTGCAGAAAACGCAAGGCGCCACTACGTTTGTCAACCATCAATTCCTCCTTTGGTAGCTCGCCTTAGGTAGCTCGTCGGAAAGTCCGACTAACGATTGCTATGAATGCGACGTAAGTACAGCTCACACAGCGCCTACAGTGACCACAGTGTCAATTTCTTTCCATCAGCATCCATTTTTGCAACGTTGTAAATAAAGTTTTAGCACACTTTCTATCGTTGTACAAATCGGTGTGATTCGACTGACTTTGCCATCACTTTCTTTGGTCAGAATGACCATTCTCGAAGTAATGTCGTTACATCGCAAATGAGGCCACGCCAAGATAATGCGTACTCATTTGCACATCAGTAGCGATATATGCAGTCAAGAGCGAAAACCCAACCGCATCCCGCACTCAACACTCAAACACTGCTAACGCGGTTCTATTTTGGCCTATAGATCTCTATTTTGTACGTTCATGCGTTCATGCGTTCACACGTTCATATTTTCGTATATTCGTATGTCATTACCCAGTTGATCAGACTCTATTTCACCGAGCTTATAGCTAGTGGACGTCCAGAGGAATCATTAAATAAATGGTTCTGTTAACCCAGCGTGGATACAAATTCATACAAGAGGTTGAATGTCAACGGACAATATAAAACCAAGCAACAAGCAACAAGCAACAAGCAACAAGCAACAAGCAACAATACATGGCACACTTTTATCGCCCTAATTCCAATTTCGCAGAATCTATATCCACGTTGGGTTAACAGAGCCAGATAAATAACGCGCAACCAACTGTGTTCATTGAATCTATGACTACTGAAGTTCCCACGAAACCACAGCAATACAGTACGACGCAACTGCAGTCACCGAGGATGCGATTACCGAAGCTCTCGTAGAGCATCAAATATGGCGTAACTGCAAACATCGAATTACAACCACTGGATTTACAGTACCGGTTCCGCAGTTACTGGACTCACGATCACCGAAACTACAGTCATCAAATCTACAGCTGCTGAATTTGCCACTGCCGGGTCTACAACCGCCAGATTGGCAATTTCGAGACTACACAGCTACTGGGCTTAGTCACTAGGCGTTACCAGACGCAGCTTCGCCAGCATGAGGCCCACCATCAGCGGGTAGCACATCAGTTGTTGTAGGAGTCCACAAATCGTCTGGCATTGGTACACCAAAATCAGGGCCTTTGTCTGTCCACGTCACCACGCCAACGCGCGTATGACGGTTCGGATCAAACAATGGATCGCCAATAATATTGGTGTAGTTACGACAGTGGTAGATCATCAGGTCTTGTGTACCGTCTTCACTAACCGTAAACGAGTTGTGACCAGGGCCGTACTGCCCGTTTGCTGCACAGGTTTTAAACACTGGCTCCGGACTTTTACTCCACGACTTGGGATTCAGCAAATCAGCAGTACGATCAGCAGTGAGTAAACCTACCGCGTACGGCACACCTGTTCCCGACGCCGAATACGTCACATAGATTTTCTCGTCATGAAGAAGTACAGCAGGACCCTCATTTACCAGAAAATCAATACATTCCCAGTCGTATTCAGGTTTGCTCAACATCACCGGTTTTGTAGACAGCGTCCACGGGTTCTCCATAGCGGCGATATACAGATTGGAATTACCATCAATCGCTGGATCTTTTTGTGCCCAAATCAGGTATTGCACACCATCAAGTACAACAGTGGTAGCGTCCAGCGAGAAGGAATCTATAGGGGTAATAATTTGCCCTTTTTCAACCCAGTTATTGCTTGTGGGGTCATCATCCGTATTTTCCAGCACATACATGCGATGCGTAGGTAAGCCAGAATCTTCAAAGTCACGTTCGGCGGCAGCAAAATAGATATACCATGCGTCGTTAATACGATGCAGCTCCGGCGCCCAAATATATTTACTCATTGGACCGTTGCTGTGCTTACGCCAAATTACATTCTCTGGAGCTTTTTGCAAGCCGTTAATTGTTGATGCACGACGAATAGCTATGCAGTTATATTCGGGGTCGGAACCTGTAAAGAAGTATTCATCACCCCATTTGAATACCCACGGATCCGCACGTTGAAGCACGACCGGATTGCTATAGACAGTCATTGTTCCAACCTCACTGTCTTTGAATGAGTGTTTACAACGTTAAAAATATCAGTTTTACAACGTTGAAACAAGTTTGTTCGTGTGTCACCGTAAGACTTATTAATACGCGTTTGATATGTGGGACAAAGGCAGCAAATGCGTACCTATGGTGCATACTAAAATGGGATAGTTTCCACAAATCGCAGCAGCTATCATTCGACACACTCAACACACTTAACAAGCCAACCACCAGCACAAGGTGCAGCAACAACTGTGTGAAAGAAGATTCCACATAGAAGAAGTTCCAACATCCCCACTCATACATCAAAGCTGGATTGCATACCTTAATAAACAAAAGTCTCAGAATCAGACAATGCACGTGTAGAGCCGCGCACCACTAACGTTGACGACACTTTGCGATATACCCGTGTCCCCTCGGGCACTCCAAACGGCGAAATACCATTGATGCGGTCATGCAGCACCTGAACAGCCAAGTGCGCCACGGCTTCCAAACCCGGTGCAATTGTTGTGAGCGCAGGTGTTAAGTAACGCGAGTCGTCGGAATTATCGAAACCAATAACCGAAATATCGTTAGGCACGTGCAGGTCGTGCATTTGAATGGACTGCATCACACCAGAGGCAAGCATGTCGTTCAACGCCACCACACCGTCGGGCACAATACCTGCATCCAGTAACGTGTTCATTGCTGCAACACCGTTATTGCGGTGCCACATGCGCGACGGCACGACCAACTGCTCGTCAAAGGCAACACCAAACTCTTCCAATGCCTCACAATAGCCTTGGAATCGCAACGCTGCGGAGCCTACCTTTTCCTCCGGATGCACACCCACTACGGCAATACGGCGGCATCCCGTCTGCAGTAAATATTTGGTTGCTCTCTTGGCTCCCTCAACGTTTTCAGTGGCCACATGGTCCACCGTGTCGGTAAAAATGCGTTCACCAATCAGTACCAGCGGGTAATCAACATCAAGTTCAGCAACATCGTCTTGACCGAGTTCCAGCGGGCTGAAAATTAACCCATCCAGCATGGTTTGCTGGCTGCCGTGCAGAGCGTCAAGTTCACCATCGCGAGAATACAGCGTCGGCTCAACGATGACGCGCATTCCTAACGCTTTGGCCTCACGAATAACCAGGGAGGACAACTGTGCAAAGTAGGGCATTGTCAGATCTGGTACAGCCAGCCCAATAATTCCCGTGTGCCCTGTACGCAGGTTGCGCGCGGTCACATTCACTGTATAACCAAGCTCGTCAATAGCAGCGAGCACCTTGGCGCGCGTGCGTTCAGACACGAACTGGTAATTATTCACCACATTCGACACCGTTTTCACTGAGACGCCGGCAGCTTTGGCCACGTCACGCATGGTTACACCATATTCGCTGTCTTTATTTCCGTTACGCCCCATAACATCTCCCATTCGATACGGGGCACTTGCCCGTGCACGACGAGACTGATATTACACCACGGCAATCTCCATCGTTACTTCGGCACACTCCGGGTTCAGTTCTTCATTCGCTTCGACATCAAGCACGGGCATTCCCTCGGCAGACCAGTGAACTCGACGCACCTGCGCATCGCGCCCGCCGTAGCGACCGTTATGGTATTCAGCATTGTGGAAAACATAGATGAGATTATCGTCTTCATCATGCGACCACATGCCGTGTCCTGTTCCTAACTGCCATGCACCGTTGTATATGCCGGATTTTTGCAGCGGGTAGTCGAGTTTTGTCCACGATGTTGGGTCTGTTAAGTCAACATTCTGGTTCGCGGGAGCAGTTACTAAACCTGTGGTGTAATCAATACCCACTGACGAGCCTGAATAAATTAAGAAGATTTTCCCGTCGTGAACGATAGCGTTTGGACCTTCAGCAATGAGATTGTCCCAGGCAAATTCGGGCACAATAATCTGCCGTGGTTCGCTGGTTAAGCGAGCCGGATTTGCCGGGTTGAAAGTAGCGATCCACACACTGCCGACCTGCTGCCAGGCGTAATACCAACGCCCGGAGTCACCGATCACTGTCATATCCAGTGAAATATGCTGTACCGGGTTGAGACTGCTGCCATCTGCTGTGAGAATCGGTTCGGGTACCGTCCAATTCTGCGGATCACGCGGGTCAAGATCACAGCCATCGCTACTTTGCTTGAGCTGCATAATATGGCATTGACCATTCCACATATCAGGCTTGCCAGCGCGATCATTAGGCGTACCATCGGGATTAGTGGCTTCACCGTCAAAGCATGGCATGAACAGGATGGAGAGTTTACCAGCGATGACATGCAGTTCCGGCGCCCAGAAGCAACCGGTCATCGCCCGGCCTTCAGAATTCAGATCTCCACATTGCAGCAAGTCAATCTCGTTATCACGACCACCAGCCGCATCCGATAATCCTTCTATGCTGTCGGCGACGCGCAGCGGCATATGTGTGCGGCCGCCACGTGGATCAATGCAGTTCCCGTCTTCATCTTCAGTGGCAATGAACATAAACAGTGGCTTACCGTTGAAATTCCATGCAGAAACCGATGGGTCAGCGCGTTCAACAGCGAAAGGTACCGGGTATGTAGTGCAACGAACACGGCCACGAACTGTATGTACACTGCCGGGGGCAAGTCGGCCTTCGGCAGCATCGTCAGCAAGACGTTCCAGCTCGGCAGTATCCCAGTCAACAGCGCGAGAAGCAGTGGAACCATCGGAATAATACAGGTCAGCGCGCGTGTCAGAAAGCCATTGCACTGCTTCTCGAGCTTGTTCTCCACGCAGCGACGACATCAGACTGCAAGCGGGAGCTGAGGAACCAGTGTTGTATAGCCGGCCAAATCGTTCAATCAACCGTTGTGCTTCGGTTTCTGTAATGGCGATGACGTTGCCAGGAATAGCGTCAGCGATGGTGACAGCAGCCGCTGCCGTTACCGTTGCAGATTCACTGGTATCTGACGCCGCGTTGCATAGCGCACAGTCTGCAGTCCTGCGCTCGGTAACACTGCTGACAGGAATCAGTTCATCAACAGCAGTCAGAATATCGTCAACGCTGGCATACGATGCACGGCCATCGTTGTTATGCCAGTGAATTACGTAGCGGCTGTTGT
>CAYQJZ010000004.1:30863-48356 GCA_964417995.1 uncultured Bifidobacterium sp. | reverse complement strand
GCATACGATGCACGGCCATCGTTGTTATGCCAGTGAATTACGTAGCGGCTGTTGTGAGCCTCGTACGTTATCTGAGGGCAGTGCACACCGGCAACGGTTTCTACATGCACCATACCCAGCTGATCAAAAGAAGTTAGATCATCGCTGACGGCTAACAGGAATGCTGAGGTTTCTGAACCGTCCGGTTCTCCCCCACGCGCAGTTCGCGTAGCAACGATACCAAAACGGCCATCTCGTAGACGGAATAGATAGGGATTCTTAAGGCTTTTGAGCACAATGTCTACATCAGGCATAACAGCGTTACGCGTGACAGCAGCGCTGGGTTGACGTGGCGCATCGTAATGATCGGCAGCAAAACGACGTGCTGCTGTACATGCTGCTCGCGCAAACTCTGGCACTGTTGATGCGGGAACGCCAGCAGCAAAGAAGATGCCGTAATTCTCGTTAAGCGGCGTCCACGCGCCATCGATATGCGAACGCAACGCCAAGTGCATACTGAATGCGATATCCGCATTATTGGCTTCTTCGCGTCGTGTGGATTTGCGAGTGTAGCACAGCAGAGAGTATGCACCAGGCATGGTAGCGTTCCTTTTCTTATTGCTTATAACTGCGATTTACAACGTTGTACATCTCACCTTATTCTATCGTCGTGCACTGTGCAACCTGCTTACACTACCGCGCGTCCAATCTGCGCTATGCGAGTCATCTGAACCTTTGCATTGTGTTTCTTTCCTCGAGTCACAACCTGCAACAATGAGCAGTTTCATTCACCTGAGGCCTCTTCCACACCACATACGCAGAACTCAAAGACGGTAATTACTTGCAACAGGTCGCGTTAGCTTCTTCCACACCACATACGCAAGAACGCTCTCAAATGCCTGCTTCTATCCGTCCACATACAAAACATCAGACGATCTTGACTAACTCGAAGCCATGCTCTGTATAGCCCCGTATTCCAAAACCCAAAATGCGCAAAACCCGGGAGTTGCCACTGCACTCCCCCTGACGTTACCCAGTACTTACACTTACGAGCTGAAACATCGTCAGTGGTCAACAGTTCGCCTTGTAGGCATTGCTCAATGCCTACGGACTGAATTCCACCCCCGGTGGGGGGCGCGTATCCTAGTAGGGCATTACCCAGTGCCTACGGACTGAATGGATCAGCCTGACGAATATGGTCACTGTTCCCGGTCATTACCCAGTACCTGCGAGTTGACTATCTTCCCACGCAAAACTTCGTCCGCGTTCGTCCACGTTCGCCCACCATTTACTGGTCAGCAAGACGTTGCATACACAAAACCGCCGGAACACCCGAAAGTATTCCGGCGGCATGTCAGGAACGGATAACTAGAGACGTGATGGCTTGCGCCCCGGCTTTGTACACTGGTTCGCGCACTAAGCCCCACAGTCAACCATAAGAGCAACTCTGTGTAAGCCTAATTAGCGAACTGGCACAGCAAGAGTGGTCTCATACGTTCCGTCGGTCGCATGCAACGAGATCACTGCACCAGCATCAGCATCTCGCGGCGCCTCAATAACAGCCAGCGCCTCGCCATAGTAGGTGCTGGTCTCGTTGTCGAGGAACGAGTCGAGATCGTACGGGGCAGCGCAACCCAAACCAAGCAACCGACCACCGTCAACATCAACGGTAATCGTGCCACGTTCAAGCGGCTTGGTAATACCCTTACTATCCGCGTAGCGCAAACGTACAAAACACAGGCGACCAGGTGCAACGCTGACATCACCGCTATCTCCCTCGGCCATACCGGCAAAAGCAGCAGATGTCAGGCGACCGTTCACGGATTCCACCTCGGCAATAAGCTGCGTGTCATCACCGGCGCTGACAAGTTGATGGCGACCAATCTCGCAGCCAGCAGCGTCGTAAGCCACGGCTTCGATGGTGCCCGTTGCATATTCGCACGTGAAGCGTGCGATGCAGTCGTCTTTCATTTCTTTGCGACCGACCTCACTGCCGTTAACAAGCAGTGCCACCGATGCAGCGCGAGCATACACTTCAACATTGGCCTTGTTGCCGTCACAACCGTTCCAGCTCCACGAGTCAGTGGCGTTGGAGAACTTCCACGACGACGGCGAATGCTTGTCTCCTGTGTGATTAACCGGGCACACGGCAATATACGGGCCTGCGTCAGCTTCAAGCGCCACGCGCGTGTACAGCGCTTCACCCAGCGGACGACCGGTTAAATCAATACGGCCTGATCCAGCGCTTAGCCATCCGAATCCGCTGAACTCTGGAGCATAATCCTTGTACTCCCATGAGCCAATTCCCACCTCGCCAAGGTAGTCCATACCAGCCCACACAAAGTCACCAACCAGACGCGGTTCTTTCTTGGCAAGCTCGCGGAACTTGTAAGCGTCAGAGCAGAAGGTCTCACTACCAAGAATCAGACGGTTGGGATACTTCTTAAGATCATGCTTATACCGTTTGATGCCGTAGTTGTATCCAGCCACATCCATTGCAGCGAACGCGTCGCGAGTCTTCCAGTCGCAGAACGGTAGAGTAGCGCCGGTTTTCATAAAGTCAGCACCAAGCAGTCCGGCCATATCGTTAAAGAACTGGCTACCTACCGCCGAGCCTTTCTTCTGTTCTTCACCAGCAGCACGGCGTCGTTCAGCTTCTTCAGCCTCTTTGGCAGCCTTATCGTCTGAATACACACCAAAACCAACAGAGCTGAGGAAGTTGAAGAAGATGTTGATACCGCAGGTTACCGGGCGCGTCGAGTCAAGCCCGTGTAAGTAGTCGGTGAGCTTCTGCGTGAGCGCAATACCCTTCGGTTGTGCAGTTTCGCTCACCTCGTTGCCGGTTGAATACAACACAACACTGGGATGATTGCGGTCTTTGCGAGCCATATTGACCAAGTCTTTTTGCCACCATTCGTCGAAGTAATCAACATAGTCGTGCAGTGTTTTGTGAATATACCAGTGGTCGATGTACTCGTCCATCACCAGTACGCCGAGTCGATCACATGCGTCAAGCAATGCACGCGAGCACGGGTTGTGTGCTGAACGAATCGCATTGTAACCGCCCTCTTTGAGCAGGCGAATCTTGCGTTCTTCAGCATCGGCGTATGCGCACGCACCGAGCACACCGTTGTCGTGGTGAATGCAAGCACCTTGGATAATAACGCGTTTCCCGTTAATCTTGATGCCATCATTACCCCATGTCAGTGTGCGAACACCGAAGGTGGTTTCAGCCTCATCCTCTGAACCTTCTGAGCCGTGGAAGTGCGCGACACAGCGGTACAGGTTGGGGTTCTCACAATCCCATAGTGCAGGGTTGGTAATCGCCAGTTGAGCAACAGCAATAGCTGTGGCACCAGCGTCGGCTGCTGCTGCGATGGCAATGGCCGGTACTTTGTCGGTTGAACCATCTGGTTCGATGGCGCGGGTCGACACCGTGGTGGTAGCCACCTCATTGCCATCGGCGTCAATAATGATCAGGTCAACACTGCCGCTCGTGGTGGTTTCGACAGTAACCTCAACAGTGGCTTTGCTGCCATCGTTGTCAACGGACACGGTGCGCACGCTAACACCATCAGGAACAATATGGCCGGCGTTGCCAACCCATAGTGTTACAGGACGGTAGATGCCAGCGCCTGAATACCAGCGTGAATTCGGTTGATCAGCGTTATGGGCAATAACACGCACCTCACTCTTGTCTGTAACGTCTACGTAGAAATTCGTGTACCCGTATGGGCGGAATATAGCTTTTTCGCCGTCTAACCACACTTCGGTATTGTGATATACGCCTTCAAATTCCAGTACTCGGCACTGGCCGGCAGGCGAGTCAGGATCAAGCGTGGTGACGTATTCGTAGTCGCGGCCCTCGAACCATCCCGAGTTGATGCCACTGGCGGCGGTTTCGTTCCGTTCTTCTCCAATCATTGCATCATGCGGCAAGCGCACAGGTGTATATGGCTCATCAGCAGCATCTGCATGACGGTATGACCAGCCGTCGTTGCATTCGAAGGCCTTCATCTCAACTCCTTTGTTGTCTTTATTGGCGTATGACCAAACATCACGTTGACGTGTTATAAAACGTTGCTACATGCAACGTTACAGAAGCCACGCAGAGCCGACGTAGCCAAATCCATAAACGGATAAGATTATGCCGGCAACTGCGTGGCAGCTCATTGAGTTGTGGTTGTTATCAAGCTGTGGCAGGAACCACGGTGATCGTCTCACGAGCGGGTCGCTTAGCAGCGAACGCCTCAACGATCAACAGGATCTCGGCAATCAGATAGCACACTGCACCTGCGATTGAAATATGCAGTGCAGTTTCTTCAGCTGCCGGATAGTTGACTGGGATGAAATACACATCCGCAGCCAGCGTGATACGTGCCCAGATGAACATCGCAAAACTCGCAACAACCACTGCCGACGCCAGTACGACCAGCAGGTCGCGTACTACGGTGGACAGACGGTCTCCCATCACCACGTCTACGCCTAAGGCGAGAACGGCGATAATCGAGAATACGATGGGCAGCACATTGACAGATGTGCCAGACAGATAGCCGGTGTAGCTCGTGATGCAGAAAATCACCAAACCGGCGATAACGAGCACAAGGGCGAGAATTTCCCTCACTGCCGCTTTCCAATTAATGTTCGCCATGTCAGTTCCTTCCCTTGCCGGTGGTCTTACCGTTCTTAACGGTTGCTGTGGCGTAACCGACCAGACTGAGCACAATAACAAGACCGCCTACCACAATTGCACCGATGTAAGCGCCACGCCACCAGGTGATGACGTTTACGGTGTGTGTGGTGGAGTTCACGCCGTTAAGGGCGTTCGAGTTGGCGATGGCATACAGCGCATAGTGGAGGTTTTGCTTCATCGCAAGAAGAAGGTCTCTATCTCCACTGACACCGTCAACAGTCCAGTAGTCGATATTCGTAGCACCGAATCCGCAGAATACCGTCGTACCGGCGAGTGTGGATTCCTTTGGCGCCGCGAGAAGTGACACACTGGTGAAATCGGTGACATTGTAGCCTTGGAAGCCCCATTCCTCACGTAGCACATCCACCATGGCTGAGTAGTTCGCACTGGATGCGACCGCTCCGATCCTGTTGTATGAGGTCATCACACCCAGAGCACCCTCAGTGTAAGCGTCCTCATACTCCTCGTTATCAACGAAGGAAGCGGGCATACCCTTGCCTTCGATGGCCTGCTGGAAGTTGCGCAGTTCGAGCTCTCGTGCTGTCTGCTCGTTAAGGAATACAGCTACGCCCGACCTGTTGATCTCCTGATCGTTGAACGCGAAGTGTTTCACGTTCACCAGCGTGCCCTTAGACTGCGCACCCTGAACAACAGCGGAGCCGGTGTAACCAGACAGAATCGGATCCTCCGAGTAGTACTCAACACCGCGAGAATTGTAAGCGTGACGATGCAGGTTCATTGCCGGGCCGCACATCATCGGCAGGCTCAAAACCAGCGAGCTTTCACCAAGCAGGATCTGACCGTTGCGGTATGCCAACTCCTTGTTCCAGCTGTAGGCAAGGTTGACTGGCGATGGTGCCACGCGAGTAGCGTAGTTGTACTCGTCAGCATCCTCGTAGGCTTCACCCTGATATGAACCTTCAGTCAGGTAGTGTGAATCAGAACCTCCAGGGCCGTCATCAGTGGTGTAATCAGACAAACCGATGGATTCGATGCCCTGAATCATATGGAAGCCGTTGGCAGCGAAGTCCAGGTACTCTTGCACGGTGACCTTGTCGATGAGTTCATCCCACCTGTCGTCGTCGTAGTCAGCGCCCTTCATATCGTTAATTGTCAGCTCGCTGGTGGTGTCGCCGAACACAATGTCTGAGGTGTCTTCGTCGGTTTCCAGCTCGATAAAGTCGTTGCTCAGCAGTGTGGAGAGTTCATCGTTAGCGCTCAGACCCTCATACGTGGTTGGGAAGGTGCCGTCCCAGTCAGAACGAGACAGATAGGTGACAGTACCTTCTTCAAACGCGTTGTAATCGGTGGCGTATTCGCCGTCGGAGAACTTGTTGGTGATCTCCACGCCGGTGTCGCTTACCGAGAAGGTTTCAGCGTCAACGTCGCCGTCCCATGTCCAGGTGTAGGTCTTGGAGGCGTCGCCGTCTTCAGTCATGCCGTCAGCAGTGGTGTAACCCTGGGCAGCGAGAATGTTGTTCAGCGCCTCGTGTGCACCGTTGCCGATAGCAAAGTAGTAGTCGCCTGGATCAACAATGTAGGTCTGGGCATTCTCGGAGTCGTAGCTCGCGAGGTTGGCCATATCCACATCGATGGTAATGGTCTGCGACTCACCTGGCTCAAGCGAATCCGTCTTCTCGTAGTTCATCAGCTGAACTGCGGACTTCTCAATACCGTAGGTTTGGTCGTATTCGGTGTACGGCACGGACGCATACAGCTGAATGATTGACTTACCCGCTACATCACCAGTGTTGGTAACGGTGACAGTAACAGTTGCTGTTGTCTTGTCGCCGGTGATTTCTACCGAGTCGATGGTCTGCTCGAATGTTGTGTAGCTCAAACCGTAGCCGAATGAGTACACCACTTCGTTGTCGTAATCCCAGATGCCATCTTCGGTGGAAACAGTGCCGTCTTCATTGGCATAGGTGCCTGCGGAGGCTTCGGAACCGCCGTTGCCCATGACAATATCGGCGTAACGGGTCTCGTAGTAGCGGTAGCCGACGTAAATACCTTCAGCCTCAATCAGATACGAGTTGACGTTCTCGTCCTCGGAGAAGTCATCAGCGTTGGCCCACTCGATATCGCCGTAGTTTGCCATAGCCGGAGCAAGCGCAGAGTTCGTAGCGTATATGTCGCCGAGAGCACCGGACGGGTTGATGGTACCGTTCAGGGTCTGGGCAACACCATAGAAGCCGTAAGCGCCCGGGTAGCCAATCCACATAATCGCGTCGATATCCGGATCGTCTTCGAGGTAGGAGATTTCCATCGCGTTGGTGGAGTTGATGAGCACAATCACTGTGTCGAAGTTCTCTTCAGCTTCTTCGATCAGTGCCATCTCCTCGTCGGACAGGCTCAAAATATTGCCGGTTACAGTGCTCACACCATCGGCCAGGCCTTCTTCACCGGGGTAGTAACCGTCGCCGTTCTCACCGCCAGGGCGGCCAACAACCACGATTGCTGCATCACTGTACTCGTCATACTGCGAGTCGTAATCAGGGTTGAGCTCAGCAAGCTCGTCAAGCGTTAATTCACAAGGATCGTCGTATGCTGTAACTTCCGCGTACTCAGGGATGATACCGCTACCGTACTGCGGGGTTGTCCATTCGAGATCCTCAAAGTAGGCCTCATAGGCGGCAAGCATCGACGGGTTGATCTCAAAGCCGCTTTCTTCAAAAGCCTGTGTGATTTCTACGGTTGAATAACCGTCGGTAATGGAACCGCCCGAGCTGCCGTATACCGGCGCATAGCTGCGGATACCGAACATCGTGATCTTAGCGTCGGATGCCAGTGGCAGCGCGTCATTCTCGTTCTTGAGCAGAACGTTGGTTTCTTCACCCTCTTCGAGAGCGAATTCCTTGAAGCCCTCGTACGCCTCTTCTGCAGTGGTGAATTCGGACTCATACGTCCAGCTATCTTCCTCGTCATCGGAGCTCTCGGTGACAGTTTGCTGGCTGCGTGTGCCAAAGAAAGCGTCAACCGAAGTACGGTAATACTCCAATGTGAGGCCTGCGATGATGGCGATGGAGAGCAGCAGCGAGCCCACCGTCGTCAACCCTCGCCAGATGTTTGTTCGTTTGAACATCTCATCCTCCTAATATTCTCTGCTCGAGCAACAAACCGTCTTCTATGACGGATTGTGCCCTGAAGAGTTCAGTTGAACTCTTTGATATGTAGATTTCTCGCATCAACACGCTTTCTCAAGATGACCAACATGACCTGCGATTTTTTGGAATCAAACAGCGTGTCGGAAAGCTTATTTCTCGTGTTGACCAGGAAGCAGAATTGTGAGAACAAAAACACCGTTATCAGCGTTAATAGACATCCATCCGTGATAGCGTTCGACGATCATACGAATTGATCGGGTACCGAAGCCGTGATACTGCTCGTCACCTTTAGTAGTTCGCGGTAAACCGTCAACAAATTCCAGTTCGCCACTGTACGGGTTTTCCACGCGGATTGCCACCATTCCGCGATTGTTTCGCACACTGAGACTTACATACCGTGATGAATTGTCGTTCACATGTGTCAATGCTTCTAAGGAGTTATCGATAGCATTGCCGAAGAGCGAGTAAATATCGGCTGGTCTCATAAACGACAGCAAAGAGCCATCAACCATGCGTTCAAAGCGGATACCACGCTGTTTACAGGTGAGCGATTTTTGTTTGAGGAGCACATCGAGAGCTTCATTGCCGGTGTGCACAGTTGAATCGTAAATGTCGACCAGATTGCCAATCTCAGCGAGTTCTTCAGGGTCGATGCGATCGCCAAAGCTGGCAAGCTGTTTTTTGAGGTCATGAGTTTTGACGTTGATTAAATCGATGGTCTCTTTGGAGCTTTCCATCTGCGATTTTTGCTGGTCAAGCATTCGCAAAAGCACTGTAGTGTCTTTTTCAGCGAGTTCACGGTCAACAACCTCACGCAGTAATGACAGCAAGAACACGCAGTTCACCAAGTCGAATAGCGAGAATACGGTAAATACTGTGCTGCCAGCGTTAACGGATACAGCGTTAAAAACGTTGGTGAAGACGCTGACACAGAGCGTCATACCAGCGAATAACGGCAGGATCATACCGTAGCCAATATTCTCAATGTTTTTGTCTTTAAGCGGTCGAGCGAAAGCGATGTATCCAATAATGAACATGGGCACAAGTGCCAGCGGATACACCACGATATTGAACCATTCTGGGGGGTTAAGCAGCATATACAGCGTTGAGGTGATGATACGTGAACCACGGAAGGCGAAATGCTGTAATGTGCCGGCTGCTACCACATAGAAAATTGCTTGCTGCCACCGTATGTTGAAGCAGAAATACAGCACAACAACCATTGCCACAAAGTAGACCGCATATTGTGCAACCAGCGTTACGGTATTCTCAGGCACCAATGATTGCCATGCTATTGAGAGAAACATCAGCATACATACTGCTGAAATAATACGAATTACTGGATGTTGACGGCGATCAAGCCAATAAACGAATAACGTTACCGCCACGATTAGTTCGACCATAAAACCGTTGGCGTTGAAGAACGCATACACCGGTTCAGGAAGACAGCCCGTGGCTAAATTACATAACATCGCCAGCCCCGATCAAGCGGGTGAATGTCTCCATAAATGTTTTTTTGAAGGCACGCCCGATCGGTAGTTCAGTACCGTCTGTCATGAGCAATATGTTGCCTCGTACGGCACTCACATGATGCATGTTGACAAGAAAGGCTTTGGCGCACCGTAAGAAGCCTTTGTCTTCGAGTTTGGATTGTGCTTCGAGTAGTGTTCCGCTGCCTTGTACAATGCCTGACTCGGTGTGAAAGTTGAGGATGTGACCGCGTACTTCAATGTATTCAATCTCACGCAAAAGTAGCCGCTGTGTGCCGCCCTGGCGCGCGACAACAATCGAGTCTCCTTCCTTTTGACACAGCCGGGCTACGCGGTGCATTTTGCGTTCAAACTCGGCATAAGAAAAGGGCTTGACGATATAGTCCAACGCGTCTACCTCGTACCCGTCAGCAGCAAACTGTGCCATGCTGGTCACAAACACTAATGCCACTTGCTCGTCGATGTCGCGTAAACGGCGTGCAGCATTCATGCCGTCCATATTCGGCATTTTGATGTCCATAAATACGATGTCGTATATGGGACGATAGTTTTCGAGAAAACCTGTCGCCTCTACAAAGCGTGACGTGTTAAACCGTATGCCGTTTCTCGCCGCGTACTCGTCGAGACCGGAAACGATCTGTGCCGCCGCCGTATCATCATCTTCGATGATGGCCACTGTCAGCATCCCCGCACTCCTTTCGTCCGACCGTTCCACTATACCGACCAGTCTTCCGTACAAACGAACTTTGTCCCATAGCCCCGAACTTTCCTGGCAACCCACCGTTAGCTGTGAATATGTACGGGCAGCTTACATACGCTGAGGCGGAACCCCACCGTTGCCGGTCAGATTCCGCCTCAGTTGTTACCAGTGCTATGCCCTATGCGTCACTGTTCTTTGCGTACCCGGAAGAACGACGACACAATGCCGATCAGCACGGCGACAAAGTACAGCACAATGCCAACAATCGCGCTCATCAGATCAGCCATATTCTGAGCATTTTGGTTGAATGTGGCAATACTGGCAATACTGTTCACGCGGTCAGATAAGAAATATCCGAATGCGCATACCAGCAGTACAGCAACTACTACGTAGCAGATGTCAACCACGGTCGGTAGCCACGATGGTCCGTCAGTTTTTTGGCTACCTGCCAGAATCACCAGTTCAAGAATGACAGCTGCAACACTGCACCCAATCACCCCCGAGTTTGTACCAAGGGATGAGAAGTAGGACGTGTTGCAGTTGACGAGGTAGCAAGCGAACGACGCTACGGCAGCAACCAACGTCAGCAGACACAGGTAAAAACCTGCAGATTGCTTCTTAATAAAAGACATTGCCATCAACTCCTTGTCTTTCTCAGGTCACAGAGTTGTTCGTGAACGGCGGGACACCACATACATCACCGCGCTGAGCAACGCCAACGCGCCAGTGACCGCAGTCACTCCAGTAAGGGCGTTGTCGTACCACGTGCGCACGGAGATGATTTGAGACGTGGAGTTCATACCATCCATTGCGTTCGAGTTAGCAATGGCGTAGAACTGCCATGTCATATTGCGTTTGAGGTCGCTGACCAGCTGAGCGTCCTGGCTGACGTTCTCTACAGTCCATTCCTCCCACTGTGCTGATACAGCATCAATATCGTCGTCACCAGTGAAGGTGAGCATCGTCACGCCGTTGTGAACGGCAGCGGCAAGCTGAGCGTAGTCCGTGTCCATAATGAAGTCTTCACTGAGCAAGCCCTGGAAGCCCCATTCCTCACGCAGAATGTTATACATCAAACCAGTGTGAGCGTTGGTTCCGGTGATGCCGATGCGGTTGTAGGCCGACATCATACCCAACGTGCCAGCATCCTCCACGCACGCTTGTACAGCACGCAACTCGCCTTCACGAGCTTTCTGCTCTGTCATGAACACACTCAGGCCGGTACGGTTGATTTCTGTGTCGTTAAAGGCGTAGTGCTTCGGAGCAAGAATGCAGCCGTACTCCTTTGCAGCAGCGATAGCAGACGCACCCTGATAAGCGGTGAGTATCGCATCTTCAGAGAAGTACTCGTGGTTACGAGCGTTGTACGGTGTGCGGTGCAGGTTGGTGCCAATACCCCACAGAATCGTTGTGTTCGCCCAAATCGAGTAATTGCCTAGCAATGCGCCCCATTCGGCGGCGAGTTCCTTGCTAAACGTCTGGCCGATAATGCTTTCGTTTACCATCGTGCCCATTGTGTAGCTAAGGTTTGGATCGTCAGGGTCGATGGCGTACGGGTCAGCGCTATCAGTGTCGGTGTTGGCATACTGGCCGAGCGTGTACGAGTTGAATCCGTTCGGTCCGTCATTCTGAATGACTTCTGGAGAGCTGATTGACTCCACCGACTTGGTGGAAGTACCGCCGAATGCAGAGCGGATCATCGCTTCTTCAAGCTCCATCTGATCCATCAACTCAGTCCACAATTCATCGTCGATATCGTCCACGCCCTTGAGGTCAGCCAGTGTTAAGCCGTTGTCAGCACCCCATGTGGTTTCACTGGCATCGCCGTTGTCGGAGGAGATCTCGTATACGTCGTTTGACAAGCCAGCGGCGAGCATCTCGTCAGTGGCAGTCAAATTGTCGTAGGTTTCCGGCCAAGTACCTGACCAGTCAGAACGCGACAGGTAGGTGACACTGTCTTCGATCCAATAGTTGAGGTCGGCATCTTCGAGCTGATTTTCAACATTGGTACCGTTCTTGGTGGTAGCGAAAGTAGTGTTGTCAAATTCATCGAGATACCAGTTGGCAGCAAGCTCTGCATCACCATCTACATCCTCGCCTTGTGCGGCAAGCGCGTTGTTGAGAGCATCGTGAGCATCGGTACCGATGGCGAACCAGTAGTCACCTTCGTCGAGGATGTAGTTACCGCTGGTACCCTCGTTATTGGATGCGGTGGAATCCCAGCTGGCCATGTACTGTGCATCCGCTTCGATGGTGATGGTCTGCGATTCTCCGGGCTCGAGTTCGTCAGTCTTGGCGTAGTCCAGCAGCTGGATTGCGGACTTCTCCACACCGTGTTCGATGTCGTAGTCGGTGTACGGCACGCTGACATAGAACTGAACAACATCCTTACCTGCCACGTCACCAGTATTTGTCACAGTGATCTGCGCGGTAACTGTTTGAGAATCCAAATCGACGTCTACTGAATCAAGAGTCTGTTCAAATGTGGTGTAACTCAAACCGTAACCGAAAGTGTAGGTCACTTCATCGTCGTAGTTCCAACTACTCCCGGTAGAGCTGCCAACAGTAGAGTCAGCGTCACCTTGTCCTAGCACCGTATCCGCATAGCGGGTCTCATAGTACAGGTAACCAACGTAGATACCTTCGGCTTCGACGATTGCCGAGTTCACGTAGGTGGAGTCGTCGGCGTTAGTCCACGCATAATCGCCGTAATTCTGTGCGGCTGGCGAGTTGGCATTCGTCACCGCGTACGTGTCTGCCAAACGACCGGAGGGGTTGGCGTCACCAGACAGAAGGTCAGCAACACCGTAGAAACCGTAACCGCCGGGTAGACCAATATGCATGATTGCGTCCACGCCGTCATTGTTTTCGATTTCTTCGATTTCCATTTGGCTGGAACTGTTGATCAATACGATCACCTTGCCGCCATTGGATTCTTTGGCTTCAACTGCCGCTTCAATCAGGTCACGTTCGTCGTCTGACAAACCGAGTGGATCGGTCTGGTTGAGGTCTTGGGAGGAATCAACACCGTCTGTACCAGGCAGATAGGTGCGGTTTTCACCAGCAGCACGAGCGATGGTGATGATCATAATATTGTCTTCATCCATGCTGGACTGCCAATCCTCGTCGGCACTGGCCAGCAGCTCTTGAGAGGGTTCCATGCTGCTGAAAACACCGTCGGTGGCTGGTGCGGTAATGCGAGTAACCTCGCTAATCATGCCGAAGTTGTTCACTTCAGTGGTGAAGGAATCTTCGAGCGAAGCATACAGGTCGCTTACAGTTTGGTTGATTGAGTACCCTTTAGCTTCCAAGGCTTCAACAAAGTCGACAGTGTCAGCATCAGTGCCTTCGTTTTCGGTAAGTGATGAGCCCATGTCACCGCCCATTACTGGGTAGTAGCTGGAAAAGCCAAGCAGTGTAACGTGCTGTGTTTCTTCCTCGGTAAGTGGCAGTGCGCCATTGTTTTTCAGCAGCACGCTACCTTCTTCTTGCATACGTTCGCCGAGTTCAGCAACCGACTGCACAAGTTCGGTGGTGGTCGAGTAATCGGACTGGTAGGTGTAGTCGTCCGCACTCACGTCCTCTGTGACCAGCTCTGTGCTGGAGGTGCCGAGGAATTTGTCAATATCAGTGCGGAATCCGTTCACTGCATTGGTGGCAACAAGAGACAGCGCCAGCAATGCCGCGAACGTGGTTGTGGCTCCTCGCCACGCCCGTGATCTGGTTGGCCGTTTCATCAGTATTCCTTTCTTGTAATGCCAGCAGTCGCCTGTGTGACGAGACGCGAGCGACTGCTGGAACAGATATTTGGCGAAACAATGGCATTGGTATGCCCCACCTATGAGCCATATTGGGGGTGTTGAGGGTGCACAAGGAGAACACCCCCTATGCGCGTGCCATCGTCCGCGTTGGTAATAGTTACTTAGTTGCTTGTAGCTGGTCAGTTATGACTGCCGTCGGCCAGCGTGTAATGCTGGCATTCAACTGGCTCAACTGGTGTTCAGCTGGCGTTATCGGTGCTTATTAACCAGCTTTCTTTGCGGCAGCTTTGGCCTGAGCTTTGGCTTCGCGTTCTCGTGCTTTGTGAGCCTTCAGCTCCTGCTTGGCTTGATACTTGGCTTCTTCGGCGTCAAAATCTAAGCCCTTGCGAGCGCAGCGTGCGCGAAGCTCTTCTCTACGAGCCTCTTCAGCTAAGCGGTCAGCTTCTTCCTGTTCACGCCGCAGACGTTCCGCTGGCTCAATCCATTCACCTCCAGCGGCCAGTACTGCCGCCTTCTGGTGTTCAAGAATGGTTTGCTGATCTTTGGCAACAAATTTTTCGACGTTGAGGAAGACCATCAGTATTACGATGACGGCGTAGCAAATCAACTCCATACCCAAATAGCACAGGGCCAGCATTGTTTGCACGCTGTCGTTTTGCACACTTGCAGAAGGATCGTAACCGGTAGCGGTGAGCAACGCGTTGATCAGACCGTTGCCCAGGCCGGTCATGCCGACCATAATGGCGCCATACACTGACATTGTGAAGCCATCAGAGCGGAAGCCGTTCTTGGCTTCCAGATGGTCGAGAACGTCAGAGAGCAGTGCCAGGGTGACGTACATGGCAGGGATTGAGCCGATTCCTTTAAGGATGATGCCAACGCAGACGATGACAAAATTGTGCACATCAATCAGGCTGACAGCGCCACCGATTACTGCGAAGATCATACCGAACATTACTGCGTTACGTTTGCCAATTTTGTTGGCAATTGGCCATGCCAGCAGCATACCCACGGCTGTAGGGATACCACCGATTAATCCCAGAGTGCTCATGGCTGCACCGGCAGAGGCTTCGGTGGTAATGCCATCGAACATCCACCGGCTGTAGTAGCTCATTGAGCCGTTTTTAACCATGCCGCTGAACTGGAACAGCAGGAAGTAGAGAATAATTACCCACCATACGCCGCTGGACATGCACACCTTGGCCTGCTTGGCCATTGGCAGTTTTTCTTCTTTGATATTGAGCTTAATGTTCTCTTCGGTGATGCGTTCGCGGGTGAAGTAGTACTCGCAGAGGATGCCGATGGCTGTGAGGACGCACAGCACAATCATGGCTACGCGCCAGTGAGCGTAGCTGGCGGCAGCGTCACCGTCAACAAACAGGTAGCTTTGCAGAAGAATTGGTACAAGAATGCTGGCACCAATACCGATGGCGGCCACACCGGAGGCGTTGGACAATGTTGCGAGCAGACCACGCTGGTTGGTGTTGCGGGTAGACAGGCCAACCATTGAGCTGTGGGCGGTGTAGAACAGCGGGTAGGCGACGGCGTAGTACAGGTTGTACGAGATCGCAATCCACGCCATCTGCATCACCGCTGAACCCTCGTAGGGAACAAGGAACAGCAGAGCAATGGCGACAACAACAAACGGCACCGACAGCAACATGTATGGTCGAGCCTTGCCCTGCGAGGTGCGAGTGTTGTCAATAAGACGGCCGACAAGAAGATTACCGATCACCACAACAATGACCGACACCATCGGCAGTACGGCAGAGAAGACGCCGTAGCGTGTCGTGTCTGTCCATCCGATGACGTCAGAATAGTAGCGGTTCAGGTATGAGCCGAAAATGGCGTTTGAAATAAACGCACAGAAGGGGCCAACAAAATAGCCGAGAAGCATTTCTGGCGGCTTGACATTGGCCGAGGTAATGCGTGTACGCACGAGAGGATTATCAAAAAATCCTTGCCGTGCAGTGGTGGATGATGTTGCCATTGTTCTCCAATCTCTTGTGAGGAACAGACTGCCGCAAACAACAGTGTTTGTACGGTGTGCCCGGGTGCAGAAGGCGGTTGAAAGTCAACGGCGTGACGCCGACTCGCATTCGCCCCAACGGTTGCGGTTGGTACTTTCTTGTTGGTATCAGCTGGTTGCCTGGGGAGCATACGCACAGCTGGCTGTGTAAACACCGTTGGTTAATGTGCTGGTGTTGCCGTCTGGCAAAACCAGTTCGCATGTAGTTCCCACCGGTACATCAACGGTGATGGTGAAACAGTCGCCGTCAATATGCCAGTCAGAAGACACTGTGCCGTAAGGAGTTTCCACACATCCTTTAGCCCAGGTCAGTTCACCACCGGGCACTGGGTGAATGCGGAAGGTTCGGTAACCCGGCGAGGTGGCTTCGATGCCAGCAATCCTCTGGTAAAGGAATGCGCCCACGGCACCGGAGGCGTAATGGTTGTACGAGATCATCAAGTCAGTGCCATCGTCGCCGATTGGGCAGACGCCGCTCTCATCCAAACCATCCCAGCGTTCCCAAATTGTTGTGGCGCCCATGCGCACCTCGTACAGCCACGACGGGCAGTCAGTATTGAGAAGCATTCGGTACGCCACGTCGGCACGACCATTATCGGCGAGAGCAAACAGAATGTACGGAGTGCCGGGGAATCCAGTGCCGATGCGGTAATCGCCGCGTTCGATCAGTCTCACCAGATTGTTAACGGCTTTCTCGCGCACGTTTTCAGGGAACATGTTGAGGTATAGCGGTAGCACGTAGCCGGTTTGGAATTCTTCCAACAGTTTGCCATTGCCGTCGGTGAGCAGTGAGCAGTAGGCGTCGGCGACTTTGTCACTCAAATCAGCGTATGTGCGAGCGTCGTCATCGTAACCGAGAATACGTGCGACCTGAGAGAGAACACGGCTGGTGTTACACAGACTGGCGGTAGCAGTCCATTTGCTGCGCTTCTGCCACTGCGACATTTGCGGCACATCGGGGGCTACCCAGTCGCCAAAATGCAATACGGATGGTGTATGCCACAGGTAGCGGCGTTTGCCGACGCTGAACAGTCCTGCCCAGAAACGGCATGCATCAACGTATTTCTTCATCGTGGCGTACATGCTGCGCAGTACATTCTCGTCGCCGCGTGCTTGATATTCAGCCCATGGCACCAGAACACAAGCGTCTCCCCACCAGTCGATAGCCATTTCCGGCATGGTGGCGGGGAATTTGTAGCCTTGTACGGGCACTGTATTGGGAATGCCGCCGGTACGTAATTGTTCGGCACGAACGTCACGTAACCACTTATCAAGGAAGCGGCGCATGTCAAACAGGTAGCAGGCGGTGGGTGAGAAAACGGCAATGTCGCCGGTCCATCCCATGCGTTCGTCGCGCTGCGGACAGTCGGTAGGAATATCGAAGAGGTTGGACTTGGCGCCCCACACAATATTGCTTTGCAGCTGGTTGAGCATGTCGTTTGAACAGGAGAAGTCACCGATACGGCGCATATCGGAGTACAATGCCACGCCTTGTACTGTTACGCGTTCAGGGTCGATACCGCTGATTCCTACGTAGCGGAATCCCATGTATGTCAGGCTTGGTGAATACTCCTGCACGCCGTCACGGCATGTGTAGGTAGCGGTGGCCTTGGCTGTGCGCAAGAAAGCGATGTTCAGACTACCATCAGGGTTGAGGATTTCAGCATGACGAACAACAACTGTTTGCCCGGCTTTGCCGTCGATGCGTAGGCGTACAACACCGGCGAAGTTTTGACC
>CAYQJZ010000004.1:19637-30763 GCA_964417995.1 uncultured Bifidobacterium sp. | reverse complement strand
TAGACGATATGCAGTTCAGCGAGCAGTGCCTGTCGATCAGCACTGACGCGGTTAACGCGGGTAAAGACAAAAGAGCCAACCGCCCAGCCGCCGGCAACGGTAACAACAAGATCGTTGGTGTCGCCGAGCATGGTGGTCACGTCGTAAGTTTGGTATTGCAGTTGAGTTTTGTACGAGGTAAACCCGGGTGCAAAGTAGCGGTCGCCTACCTTCTGCCCGTTGATTTGTGCCTCGTAAATACCTAATGCGGTGATCATCAGCGTGGCACTGCGCACCGGACGCTTGATGTCAATGCTCTTACGAAACACCATCGGCACTGGGGAGACTTTTTTCTCGGTAAAGGTGTAATTCGTATCGGTAATCCATTCACCAGCCCATGGGGTATCGAGACGACCGGTAGTGAACAGTGTTTCAGCAGTAGCGACAGCGCCTTTGTCATCAGTAACAGACAGGGTAACCGGATAGGTGGTAAACGGGGCGAGCTGCGGACCGTCATAGGTGATGCCCACCTGATTGTTGGGTTCACAAGACCATTCACCAACTGTTATATGCGAGCGAACAATGCGTGTATTCTCACGGTCAGAAGACACGCTGTAGGAGAAAACGGGGTGTAGATTGTCGGTAACGCATCCTGCGTCAAGCCCTTCCACTGTTAAGCGGTCGATGCTGATCATTACTTCTCCTTCTCTTATGCCGTCGGGCATCGTTGCTGACGGCACAGGCATCGGCTACAGGCAATCACCAGGCGATCTGTAAGCGATTATGGTGACACCTCTGTTTTCAGATTAAGCGGCTACCATGTATGTCCCACATATGGGGATAACGATGTAGCGCATTGACAATGAGGCTTATCTACTTATCTAAGAAAGCTCGTACTTGTCTGCTCTCACGCATCGGCTGGCACCCATGCTGATGTGATTACGCAGTTGCATAACCAAGTTCAGCAGAGATGCGTCCGGCAGCATGGCAGACAACCGGTTCGAGCTGCTTCATACGCCGTGTCGGCATAAAAGGCACAATACCCGAAACCGACACTGCTCCAGCAACGTGACCGGCAGCATCAAGAAAAGGCGCAGCAACGCAGCGGATTCCCGGCTCGTTTTCTTCCAAGTCATAAGCGAAACCCTGTTCGGAGTAACGTTCCATCGCCGTTACAAAAGCTCGCACACTGGAAAAATCGTGCTCCGGTTGCCGACCGGCACGCTCACGATCATCAATAAACTGCGATTCCCAGCGTTCCGGCGCATGCAACAGAAGCCCTTTGCCGATACCTGTGTAAGTAAGTGGCATATAGCAGCCAGGCCATGAGCGGATTTCAATATTTCTACTGCCGTGGATTTTGTCGAGGTACAGCGCACGCCCGTTGTCTTCAATAGCAAGATGAACAGTGTCGCCAACCTCTTCGGCAAGGTCAAGCAAAATAGGCCGCGCTACGCTTTGCAACGATATTGATTCGCTGGCACGATGACCAAGTTCCATTAGTGCCGGGCCTAAAGCGAGCCGCCCATCAGCTTCATCGCGAAGAAAACCAGTGGCCTTCCACGTCTGTACCAGGCGGTGAGCAGTGCTTCGACTTAACCCTGTAGCGTCCACAATGTCACTGAGTTTCTGCGCACCAGCAGCAACGGCACGCAGCACCTCAATGCCGTTAACCAACGTTTGTGTACCACCAGGGATTACCCCGCGCGGAGTTTCCTGCATCGCCCGCCCCCTGCACGTAACCTGTATCAACGTTATCGCCGGACGAACCGATAGCCTGGCCGCCCGGCGAGAACTGCATATTATTAGTCGTTAACCATTGCCTTATAGGTTTCCACTTCACGTTCCAGTCCGTGAACAAACACATCAGTGTCTCCAGCGACGGCAACAAAAGTGGCTCCCCACTCCACGTAGCGTTTCACCAAACGCGGGTCGAACGCCAACGTACCAGCGGCCTTACCATGCGCAACAATGGTACGGATCGCATGTTCAATATCGCGCTGAACGTCAGGATTCTCCATATCGTCGGGGTGTCCAAGCGATGCAGACAAATCAGCAGGCCCAATGAACACACCATCCACGCCGTCAACATCCACAATCTCTTCGAGATTGTCTAACGCCTGACGCGATTCAACCTGAACCAACAGGCACAGTTCCTTTTCTGCATCTCGCATGTAATGCGGAGTACGACCCCAATCACCAGAGCGAGCTACCGAAGCGCCCACACCGCGAATACCACGCGGCGCATAGCGCATCGAACGCACCATCAGTTCTGCCTGTTCTGCTGTATTCACCATCGGAATCAGCAGCGTCCGAGCACCCAAATCAAGCACCTGCTTAATTAACACCGGATCGGCGTTTGACGGGCGAACAATCGAGCAACCGCCAGCGGCCTTAATAGCTCGCAGCTGCTCAAGAATTGTTGTCAGATCGTTAGGCCCATGTTCGCCGTCAATCAGCAGCCAATCAAAGCCTGAACTCGCAGCAATTTCAGCGGTAGTTGGCGAACCCATCGCCACCCACAAACCAAACTGCTTGTCGCCTGCCAGTAAGCGCTCTTTGAACTTGTTGCGACCTATCTTGTTCATAACACTGTCCTTTCAGTCCCGTAGCGGGCACGACTTCAGTGGCTGAACGGATGCTCCAGCGCACACTCGCGGTTGAGTTCAACACCGAAGCCTGGCTTGTCGAGCTGTTCGGCAGTGATAATGCCGCCTTCGGGAACTGGTTCGCCGAGCAGAATCGGGTCGAATTGCGGACGCAGATGGTCGGCCTTGGGCGCGGTCATCAGGAATTCACTGAACGGCGTATTTGTGAATGTGATTACTGCGTGGTGTGAATAAACAGACGAACCGTGCGGTACTACAAGCTGGCCGTGCGACTTGGCAATGGCAGCGATCTCACACAGTGAAGTCACACCGCCGCACCAGCCAACGTCAGGCTGCAGAATATCGACGCCCGCGTTGGACAGTTCGCGGAATCCTTCCAATGTGCCGGTGTGTTCGCCGGTAGTCATCAGCATGCCAGCAGGCATAGCACGTTTGAGTTCCCGGTAGCTTTCGATCTGATTGGGCGGGAAGCATTCCTCCAACCACTTGAGCTTGTAGGGAACACTGGCGTGAGCGAGTTTGGTGGCGTAGTTGACATCTTGACTCATCC
Source organism: uncultured Bifidobacterium sp. (assembly GCA_964417995.1). Taxonomy (GTDB): domain Bacteria; phylum Actinomycetota; class Actinomycetes; order Actinomycetales; family Bifidobacteriaceae; genus Bifidobacterium. The sequence goes on along the minus strand of CAYQJZ010000004.1, from coordinate 27,625 downwards.
AGCAGTCGAACATCAGCCAGAAGTCGTCGCCTACACGTTCGCGCATTGTTTTGAGCCGTTCGACATCTTTGGCAATGCCTTCGTCACCGGCGGCAGGTCCCCAATGGGTGGGCATTTTTCCGCCGATAAAGCCCATCTGTTGAGCCAGATCGGGACGGGAACCGGTGGCGTAGAAGTGAATCTCGTCACGTACTGCGCCGCCGAGAATTTTGTATACCGGCAGGTTGAGTACTTTACCGTACAAATCCCACAATGCCAGGTCAACGCAGGAGATGGTGTTCATTACCACACCACCGCCGCCAGAATAGTACAGCGTTGAGTTCAGCATTTGGTCGTGGATGAGTTTGATCTGATCTACGCGTTTGCCTTCAACAAAACGGCTCAAATGCTTCTCGACAATAAAGCAGCCAATCTCGCCTGCTGTAGAGATGGCAAATCCAGTCACGCCGTTAGAAGCTTCAACCTCTACCACCAACGTGCCCAGTACGTTAATGCCGAAGGATTGGCGAGACTGTTCGTATTCGGGGTATTTGCTCATTGGAGTGGCGATGTGATCGTCAATCCAATGTCCGTCTCCCTGGTCGTGATAATCGCCGCCGCCGGCCCCATGGACCTTAGCAGTGGCTCCGCCCATAAAGTACGCGTTCACACGCGTAATTGTGGGCAGGTTGAGTGATGGCGCCAATGTCATACGATTCCTTCCACAACATGCCGGCGACGAGATAACTGAAGAAATGTGGAATCTTGAGCCATCGTCGGCGACGGCGAATGCTCTTGTAAATCGTTGCCAGTGTAACAATCGCCAACAGGTTGTCCCACATAGAGGAACAGCCTTCAATAATGACGGACAATAAAGAAGATCATGCCCACTGTCGGGCAGCCTGTACACATCTATTTGCGAGGCGCACACATCAAGGAGGATTCATGAGCGCGGTTTCATACTCTTTTGACGGCAAGGTCGTCATTGTTACCGGAGGCGGTACTGGCATTGGACGTGCTATCACCCGCCGGTTCCTTGACTGCGGCGCCACTGTGGTTGCTGTCGGCCAGCGTCAGGAGCCGCTTGCTGACACCGTTGCCGGATATGAACGCGGTTACACACATCAAACTGACGTGTCGAATCATGAGCAGGTTACCGAGCTGATCAGTTGGGTTATAGAGCAGTTCGGACACCTGGATGTACTGGTGTCGAATGCCGGCATTTTTGAAGGCGGTGAAATCGTTTCTGTTCCCGACGCCGTATGGCACAAGATGTTCTCGGTGAATGTGGACGGCCTGTTTTACCTGACCAAAGAGGCGATGCCTCATTTGATTAAATCCCAGGGCTGCATTGTTGTTGATACGTCAGTTTCCGGTTTGTATGGTGATTGGGGACAGACTGCCTACAACGCTACCAAGCATGCGCTGAACGGTTTTGTTCGCTGCACAGCTCTCGACTACGGCCAGTATGGGGTACGTATTAACGCTTTTGCTCCCGGTTTTATTCGCACCGACATCAACAAAGAGGTGTGGACTGACGAGGAACGTTTAAGCCCGTATATTAACCGTATTGCCCTCGGCAGAGCAGGAGATCCCGAAGATTGCGCTGGCGTGGCCACATTCCTTGCTTCCGACGATGCCGCGTATCTTACCGGCGTTGTTATACCTGTAGATGGTGGCGTTACTGCTGCTACCGGGCAAGGGCATAACAACTACGAGAATGATACGCGCTCGGTGCTCTAGCGTGTGAACGCCACATAAACACGAACACCAGTACGCATGTAGCGTTTACTTTCACCGTGGCAAGCACACGTGTGAGTGCAAGCGCTGACACGAGCGGTATAAGCTGGCACGACTACGATGCACTCACACAGATACGGACAACTCTGGTGGAGGTCTTGGATACTCTGCGGTCACATGCGTGCACCTACATAGATTAAAGACAACTCAGCCGTTGGTAGCAGCACGCACCGGCGGCTGATTTTTACTACCACACGATTGTTGGAGGATTGAATGACACTTGGCGAAGACTATCAAGAACCAGTGCCTGGTCGACTGTACACCATCGTGGAACAAAGCCAGGAGCGCACCCGCATTCAACATACAGTTGTTGATGCGCATGTGCATATCATGGAGCAGAGTTTGTACCCGTGGTTTACTCCCGACAAAGCCCCGACATTCGAGGGACCGTGGGATCCTCTTTTCGGACACGACTATACTGCTGCTGATTTGGTTGCCGAAAGTGCTGGTAGCCGCTTTACTCTCGCCGGGTGTGTACATATTCAGGCCAACGCTACAGATCCTGTTGAAGAAGTAGCTACCGTGCAACGCTTATGCGACGATGCTGCCTTGCCCGTTGCCGTTGTGACTGGTGGTGATTTGTCTGATCTGAATATCGAGGCAACACTTGAAGCCGAGGCATCGTTCTCAGTAACGCGCGGGTTCCGCCAAAATCTCAATATTCACCCGCATCCACTGTACGCCTACGTCAACCACTCGTACATGGATGATCCACAGTGGCTGGCAGGCTTGGCATTGCTCCCCAAATACAATATGAGCTTTGACATGCAGCTCTACCCCACCCAGTTTGCGCGTGCCTGCGAGGTGATTGACGCCAATCCTGAAACGTTGTTCATTATCAACCACAGTGGCATGTGGGCTGACCGCAATCGTGAAGGTTGGGCATTGTGGCATAACGGATTGTATGAGCTGGCTCGACGCAGCAATACAGCAATCAAACTGTCTGGCTTGCCATCGCTTGACCATTACTGGACTGTAGAAAGTATCAAACCGCTGGTATTCACGTGTTTGGATGCTTTTGGCACGGATCGCTGCATGTTTGCATCGAATTTCCCCGTCGATAAGTTACACACCTCGTATATCGACTTATTGCAGGCTTTTGACCGTTGCACAGAAGAACTCTCACCGAGCGAACAGGCAGCGTTTTTTGCGGGTAACGCCCAACGTTTTTACCGCTTCTGAGTCTCAGAACATACCTCACAACAGCACAAAAGGTCCGACTGCAAAAAGGAAAAGAGGCAGCGGACCCCGCAAGTCCCACAAACCACAACACAGCAAAAAAATCCAACTGCAGGGGCCATAGCAGGTACAACACTGCGAGTGTTGGTGGCGCAGATAGAAAAAGGTCCGACCGCGGGGGCAGCGGCCGGACCATGGGGGTCGGAGGATAAAACCCTTGAGAGGGTAAGTCTTACGTGAATATGCGTGGCAAGAAGTTATACAGCGCTAGATGCCAGTTTCCAGCCGAGTGGTAGCGCATCGGGAAAACATCGAACTCCGTGTTCACGCCCTCTTCGAGTCGCGGTTCAATCTCCAGCAGCGCCTCATAGTCCTCAATCTGCCGTGGCAGTGAGAAATCGAAAGTACCGCTGGTCATATACAGGTAGTTGATTGAATAGTCCGCGAACTCTTCCGACTGAAGAGTTTCCTCAAATTCTTCTACCGTTGTACGGCTACCACTGAAAGTGCCGAACCACGAGAACCAGTCGAGGCTACCGCATAGTACCGAATGGAAAGTAGTAACCGCTCCGCGCGACAAGCCAGCGAATGCGCGGTGATCACGGCTGGACTCAAAACCCTCATCATCAATGGTTTCAGCATAGGTAGAATACTGCGACTCCACTGCGGGCATCAGATCGTTACGCAGCTCATCCATAAACGAGTATGTGAGTTCGTCAAGATCGTCCTCGCAGTCGTCTTCGACGTAGAAGGTCGGCGTCACAATAATCATCGGCTCGATTACACCCAGCTCAATCATCCGGTCAATCATCACTTTGTTCTCCGGATGAGTGATAAGCCAATACGCCTCATCATCACCAGTACCATGCATCAAGTAGAGAATGTCGTACTGTTCTGATTCGTCATAACCGTACGGCACATACACATACGCCGACTTGGTCACCTCACGCTCATCAGTAGCATAAGCCTTAGTCTCATACTCGATAAGCTCCAACGTGCCCTGCTCGTCAGCCTCTTGCGCAAATAGAGACGGCACATCCCAAAGCTCCGTCTGTACATCAGTGTGTGAACGTGCCACAGCAGCAGAACCCTGCCACACGCCCAAACACACCACCACAATCACCGCAATCGCAGCCAGCACGCGACCACCTGCTCTAACCGGCATCTGCCGGAACCGTATCTGCACAACGGTTCCAGCAATCATGCAGATCAAGGTGATCGCGGCTTGCACATACATCTCTGTGTTGAACTCCGCCCAGCCCGAATAGTTCAGCGTATTGGAAAGCACAATGCTGCCGACAACAGCTGGCAATAACAGTACCGGCAGTTTGGCTCGCCATGCTGCCACTGCGTCGAGAACCATCAGTGCCCACACCACAACGAAGGTGATGATCGACAGTGGTTCGCCGAGCAATACATATCGGATGATGTCGTATATGGCGATGATGGAGGTGGTTACCACAGCAACCATGCAGATGGCCTCCACCGGGCGCTCAGTAATACGACGACGAAGTTCACGCATAATGATTACTCTTTCGTGTCAGATGCAGGTGTGGCAGATTCAACAGTCGCAGCCGGTGTTGTTGCTGTTGGCGACACAGCAAGTACCGTTACTACGGCGGCGGCAATCATTGTCAGACCTAACAGCACAGCGCTCACAATGTACGAGTTGCTTAACCCGTCCACGTTCATCTTCGACAGAATGTCGTATCCCTCGTCAAAGGCGAGGTCGATGAATACACCAACAGAAACCAGCACTGCTACAAACGGCAGGTACTCGAGGTACGGAATCTTTGGTACGGCTACGCGGACGATTTCCAGTACACCGCAGGCAATCAGCAGACCGATAATAATCGCTGAATTGTCTTTGGCGCCAGCAAACGCGTAGACAATGGCGGTAACGATGGCCAGCACAGCTGTAGCCATGCAGCAAATCTTCGCTTGCTTAGTCATCTCAGGCCTCCGTTTCTACGGCAGAGCGGTTACGGCGCATCGAGCGCTTAACCATCAGAACAATCAGCACAGCATCTACCAGTGCGATTGCTACTACGGCACCGTAAGCAATGTTCAGCCAGTACGGGTTCACTCGCTTAACCACCGTCGTGGTGGAGATGCCGTTAATGCCGATTGATCTCGATACGTTATACAGCAGAATATGACACGCCTCACGCATATTCGTCAGCATCTTGAGGTCTGAACCAGCTGTTTCCAGAACGGCTGTGTAGAACGTGTCGGCTGAGGTAGCCCACATCGTGTTACCGTTCTCCAAACCGGCTCCCACGCTTTGTAGCGTAGTGTTCACCGCCATATCAGTGTCGATAATGGCTAGCGATCCCCATTCACCACGGATAACGTTCTGAAGCAGCGGTGCATAGGCGCCTGACCAGACGCAACCGATGCGGTTGAACGAACCCATTGTGCCTTGAGCCTCACCTTCAGTGAAGGACTTCTCGAATGCCTTAAGGTAAATCTCGCGGATTGCCTGTTCGTTCGAGAAGGTACTAACACCTTGTCGGTTGGTTTCCTGATCGTTCAAAGCCAGGTGCTTGATGAAGGTGATCACGCCGCGATCCTGCATGGCCACAACCTCTTCGTAAGCCATCTCGCCAGACAGGTAACCGTCTTCAGAGAAGTACTCGAAGTTACGCCCGGAGTACGGAGTGCGGTGAATGTTCACAGCCGGAGCGTAGGCGCCTGTGGTGCCGGTGCGGATCCAGTCTTCAGCCATCGCGTCGCCGATGCGGCTGAGCAGTTCACGGTTCCAGGTAGAGGCGCTTACTACCTCGCCGCAGAAACCGGTGGCAGCAGTGTCGTCTTCCAAGTAAGTGCGCACATTCTGACCGGCCGGGCCGTCCTTCATGTACACGTCTGGGTAGGCGATTGACGAGATAGCAAGCTGACCAGACTGAGTGATCAGCGAGACCATATCTTCAACACTGAGCTGGTCGAGGAAGTCGTCCCACAGCTCGTCGTCATAGTCAACATCGGCCATTTGCGCGATATTGATGCCATTATCAGCCTCTGTGGTAATCGACGATGTGTCACTGTCGCCCGGCTCGTAGTTGCCGTCGGCGTCGAGATCTTCGATCATCTCATCAGTGGCTTCCAGATCCGTGTAGGACTCAGGGAAGGTTGACCAATCGCTACGGGTCAGGTATTCGGTTTCAATACCGTAGTATTCCAACGATGCCGTCTCAAACTGGTTGGTGATCTCCTCACCTGAATAGGACTCGTTAAGCAGCACCTGCTCGTCGTTGGTCCAGGTCACAGTCAAAGAAGCATCGCCGTCTTCAGTCATACCGTCATCGGTGGTGTAGCCCTGAGCGGCGAGGATATTGTTCAGAGCATCGTGTGCACCGTTACCCAGGGCGAAATAGTAGTCACCAGCGTCCAGCACGTAGGTTTGTGCGGTTTCGTAATCGTAAGTGCTGAAATCATCAGCATCGATTTCGATAGTGATCTCCTGCGACTCTCCTGGTTCCAGTTCGTCGGTCTTGTCGAAGCCGACCAGCTGAATTGCTGACTTCTCCGTACCGCCAGTGGTGTATGGCTGCTGCGCATATACCTGCACAACGCTCTTGCCTGCCACAGTTCCGGTGTTGGTCACGCGCACGGTAATCTCACCACCTGTTTCGTCAATGGTGGCGGAGACAATCTCCTGCTCGTAAGGTTCACCGTCTTCGGAGCCGTAGCTCAGGCCGTAACCGAAGGCGTATACAACCTCGTCGGAGTAATTCCATGTATCACCCATGTAAGCGCCGGCTGATGAGGTGGCGTTGGTGCCTTCAGGGTCGGTCACGCTGTCGGAGTATCTGGTCTCGTAATACCGATAGCCAACGTAGATGCCTTCCTGATAGACAACGTAGTTAGTGGCGTTATTGGATTCACCAATGGTTTCGTTGATTTCGTCAGCATTGGTGTAGCTGAAATCGCCGAAGTTCTGCATAGCAGGTGACGAGAAGGAATCAGCAGCGTAGGTATCAACCAGGTGACCGGAGGGGTTGATTTCGCCGGCAAGAATTCTTGCCACGCCCATTGCACCACTCTGACCGACACCGCCAATCCACAGCGCTGCGTCGATGCCGTATTCTTCTTCGTCAATCCAGCCAAGTTCCATTGCATTCGACGTGTTAATCAGCACAATCACTGTGTCAAAAACGCCGCTGCTCTGAATTTCTTCGAGTACAGCAATTTCTGCGTCCTGCAGTGCCAGATACTTGGTACCATCACCAAAGTCGCCGGTAGGCATATCTGAGCCTTCACCACCGACACGGGAGAATACGACGATTGCAGCGTCCGAGTAATCCTCGTACGATTCGCGCACCTCGTCGGTGTATTCATCGGTAGAGGGTTCGGCTACATAAATGTCTTCTGCTGCCGCACCCAGATAGGTGCCGTTTGAACGGGTGTAGCCGTCCTGGTCATCGTAGGTCTTGTAGAAATCCCACATGGTCTCGTTGATCTCAAACAGACCATCGCTTTCCATTGCTTCCTTGAGTGTGACTGCTGTCGACTCGTCAATGCCACCAGCGCCGGTACCACCCAGCACCAGATCGACGGACGAACGGCCGAACAACGTTACTTTAGAACCTTCAGCAAGCGGCAGAGTCTCGTTGTCGTTCTTCAACAGAACGGTGCCTTCTTCGGCAGTTTCCTGTACGAGTTCGTCGGCAGTTTCCTTCCACTCTTCGAGGGTCATGCCGTTGTCTTCGCCGTTGTTGATTTCCTCACCAGTGCCATCGTCACTGGTCTGGTAGTTTGAACCACCGAGCACGGTGGATACAAAGTTGGAGTATGTACCTGCACCGGATGTAACACCAACAGCGACTGCTAACAGCACGCTGACAGCTGCTATACCGATGCGCAACCCTCCTCCAGTTTTCTTCCGTGATGTCATGAATCCTCCTCCTACATCGTTGTTTAGGGGTGAGTCAACTCAACGGTAGAAGAATGCTGCGGCTGGTACGGCATAGTGGCAAATCCGTCGCTTCTTCTGGCAAAAACTGTTGGGAGTTTGGCAGGATTTTGAC
>CAYQJZ010000004.1:12480-19537 GCA_964417995.1 uncultured Bifidobacterium sp. | reverse complement strand
GCAAATCCGTCGCTTCTTCTGGCAAAAACTGTTGGGAGTTTGGCAGGATTTTGACAGGGATTTGCTAAGCACTCGTTCACTATTCGTTCAAGTTGGCTGTTTTCACCCCACACGAAGGCAAAAGCGAAAGACATAAAGTATCGTTTCTTACACGCTACTGCTTGCCGCTGTTAGGAATAGGCAGAAGAATGCTGACAACAAATAAATTATGCTCGGTGGTAATAGCTACTGTTCCACCGTAGCGTTCCACAATGTATTGCACACTGCGCAAGCCAAAACCGTGGTAACGCCGGTCTTTTTTCGATGTAACGGGCAATTTGCCACGCGATGTTTGTGGCGCATGTTCGCAATAGTTCTCCACACGAATTGTGGCCATTTGCCCGCTGCGGCGCACAGCAACAGAAATGTGACGGCGAGACTGTGTTTTCACTGTTTTTTCATGTTCGATCGCATTATCGAGAATGTTGCCGAACAGGGAGACGATGTCGGCCGGTCGAAGGAACGATAGCGCTTCGCCTTGTGCCATTACTGTCATCTCAATGCCGTTACTGCGGCATGTCAGCTGTTTCTGCGTAAGAACCACGTCGAGATCACGATTACCACTATTGAATGTGCTCTCGTAGCGTTCCACAATTCGCTCAATATCGTCAAGCTCTTCATCGTCTGCGCCACTACCAGCGCGAATGCGCATAATTTGATGCCGTAAATCGTGCGCTTTGAGGTTAATTAAGTCGATGCTTTCCTGAGCCACTGCATACTGCCGTGCCTCTTGGCGCAGCATCCGTTCCAGCAGCATTCGCTCATCAGTCTCGTTCTTCAACGCTACATATCCGTACTGCACGCAAAGGCCTGCCATACAGCACAGAATCAGCGGCGGACGCGACACCCAAATGCGATCGATACCGTACACCTGAAACAGATATTGCATCGCATAGGTAAACAACGCTGCCATCACAGCAAAAACGTAAACGTAGCGCCCTTCAACATCGAGTCGCCCATCTGAGCCGCCACGTCTTGCAAAAATCAGAAAACAGGCAGCGTACACCGCGCATGTGCATGTCACCGATAATGCCAACCATCCAGCGAGGGTGAACGAGTCAGAAAATGGCTGATAGATGAGATTTTCGATGTTGTATGACAGATTCTGCGTCAACTGTGCACCCACGCAGCAGAACAGCAGATCACGAAACCGACCGGCGATACACCACCGCCAGAACAGTAGTGAAATCAAGAACACAGTGAGCGAGAACAGTCCTGAAACATGCATCAGAATCCAGTTCGGCACAATCACCATCAGTGGCAGTGCCACTAGTAAGCCTGCTACAACTCGTAACACCATATGACTGCGGTGGGGCAACCGATAGCAGAACAACGCCTCGGCAATAAGAATCTGAATAATGTAGCCGTGCGAAACTGTGATGCTCAGCAGCGCCGGCAGCCCCGGCACAATACTGTCACTCATATTCAGCTCCAGGAGAAGGCTGACATTGCGGGATCATGCCAGTATTGTCAGCATTATCAACACTGTTGGCACTGTTAACGCCGTTAACGCCGTTTGCACTGTTGGCACTGTTGCCAGTGGTACGTATAGCGGTATCAAGAGCAAATTCATTAGCTGAGGTGATAGTGGCATCAATGTCGTTGGCAACATCGCCAGTTACCTCAGAGATCACACCACCACTTAAAAATACTGTTAAGCGTTCACGAAAGTCAGCACGATAGGTCCGAGCTACTGGCAAACGTATGTCACCAAGTACTACGTCGCCAGCCGTTACCTGTGTAACGTACGCCATATTAATCAACACTGAGGCTCGTATTGCAGCAAACCCGTTGTTCAGAAAGCGCGGCGCCAAGTTGCGCACTGTGTCGCGCATACGAAACTCACCCTCAGTGGTATGCAAATGAACGTAATGCTTATTACTTTCTACGTAAATAATGCGCGAGAAACTAATTGTTCGCGCCCCTCCCGGCAACGGAATTGTAAACTTCTCATCGATATGCACGCGAGCGACAGCTTTACCAAATTTGATGCGGAACAGATCGTAATCCAAAGGCTTGAGCACATAGTCGATTGCATCCACCTCATAGCCGTGAATCGCATATTGAACCATATTCGTGATGAATATCAGGCACACGTCACGATCGCGACTACGTAGATGCTTCGCCACTTCCAAACCGTTCATGTGTGGCATCACCACATCCATAAGAACAATCTGGTACTGGCCCTGGTAGGAGTCAAGGAATTGTGTACCGTCGTGGTAACGATCGATGTCAATAGCCCGGTGAGTCTCGTTCACGTATCGCCGAATGTAACTGTCCAGCGTCGCTGCGAACTCATCGTCATCTTCCACGATGGCCACGGTGAGCATTCCACTCTCCCCTTTCTGTCGTTGTTCCACTATGTCGGCTCATTGAGCAGTGTGCCGGGACGCACCCCACTACGTAAAAAGTAACGCAAAGCCCGCCCTCCGCAAATTAATGCAGAAGGCGGGCTTATTCATCTCGCAGTCGCAGACTTTATGGCATGTAGGCTATCAACGTGCCCAATACCGGTAAGTACCTGCCTGCGAACAGATCACTATGATTCCGGAGTGCTCTCGCGCTTCTCCTTCAGAATGAAGGAGAACAGAAGTACGAGCACAATCAGCACCAGCGCGAACACGTAACCGTAACGAGAACCGGCCACAAAACCTTGTGCCTCATCGGTACCGCCAGCAGCTGCATAGTTGCTCTGACCCAGCGTCAGCAGGCAGGTAGCCACAGACGTAGCGATGGCGCCAAACACCTGCTGGAATGTGTTCATAATTGTTGAACCGTCAGAAGCCAGTTCGCGCGGCAGACTCTTCAGAGCAGCGGACTGCACGGACTGCTGCATCAGCGGAATACCAATCATGATGACGACGTGAGCGAGCACAAAGAACGCTGACGAGGTACCCGTGTTGATCATCAGGAACAGTGCGCCACCAATAATCGCCACAATAGCGCCAATACGAACCAGCATGGTCGCACCATGGCTGTCGTACATACGGCCAGCGACGAATGAGCACACGGCGTTCACAATGCCACCGGCGAGCATAAGCAGACCAGCAACCGTGCTGTCAAGGCCGAGACCGTTCTGCAGCTCCTGCGGAGCCAGATACATAATCGACAGCGTGCAGGCAAAGGAGCAGGTGACCATAATCACTGGAACACGGAATTCAGCAATGCGCAGCGCCTTAAGATCCAACAGCGGCGTATCGATATGCAACTGGCGATACACGTAGTACACGAGTACAACGATGCCGATAACCAGCAGGGCAATAACCAGAGCGCTGAAGCCCAGGTCAGCGACGAGGCTGGCGCCGGCCACGAGGCAGCCGAAGCCGATAACAGAGCTGAGGATAGACAGTACGTCGATCTTCGGGTTGCTGGTTTCAATCGGGGTAACAAAGAAGGCTGCAGTGCAAATGAGAGCGATAGCAGCAATGATGGCGAAGAGTACGAAAATTGCGCGCCACGAGAATACGCCGATCAGAATACCAGACAAGGTCGGGCCAATAACTGGAGCGAACATAACTACAGCGCCAGCCAGACCGTTTGCAGCGCCGATCTGCTGTGGAGGGAAGACACGCATAATGGCTGCGTACATGGTCGGCAGCACAACACCAGTACTGATGCCCTGCAAAATACGGCCGAACAGCAGCAGACCGAAGTTCGGGGCAATAGCAGACAGAATAGCGCCGATGAGGAAGCAGATCAGGGCTGTAAGAACAAGGGTTTTAGCTTTGATTCGCTTGAGCAGAAAGCCCACGCATGGCAGCACGATACCGATGGCGAGCATGTAGCCAACAACCATCCACTGTGCAGTACCGGTGGTAATAGAGAATGTTTCACACAACGACGGCAGTGCGATGTTCATCGACGTCTCGGACAGCATGCCGAGGAAAACGGCGAGATAAAGGCCGATCATAAGCTTGTGCGGCTTGTCGTATGTAGTAGCTGTGTTCTGTGATGACATGGAGTTCATGCATTCCTTCTAATGTTCAGGTGTGCTGTCTAGGGTTTGTTTGATGGATTGCGCCGCTTGTTCCAACCTCTTGCCAATTGAATGAATGGACGCGCGTCATTTAATGGTCTCTTCGACACACGGACAGCATCAACCTCTCTTCTGACACTCTTGTGGAGCCTGGACATGGATACTTATGCAGCGTTCCGCCTGTTGGCGGCCGGCAAAGAAAAACCACATGCCTCCGTGACGTTAGCTGCTGCCATAGCGACCCGAAATCATGCGGTTTTGAAAGTCGTCGGTTACCTTAACACACTGCCGTTTTCTTCATAAGTTTGTCGCGTGTCGTATGGGCTGGTTTTTGTCAGATGGTCTTGCCACATGGGTTTTAGGTTTAAAGGAGGCTTAAAGAAAAAAGTGTGTCTGGCTAGCCCCAATCCATCCAATAGGGCTCTGAGTGATGAAGCTCTGACACACAACACAAAAGCCACGTTGCTGTTAACAACGTGGCTTGAATGCGATTACAAAGAGAAGTGTTACTCCTTAGGTACGTTATTCAACGCGCCATTGATCTCATGAACAATGGCCGGAGTAGCAGCCTTACCAATCAACTGCAGGAAGGATTCCACAGTCATTGAGCCCATGCTTTCCAGCATTGAACCGGAGACCTTAACGCTCTTGGCTACATCACCATAAGATTCAACGAGCGCAGCCATCATCGGAGCCATGTACTTCTCGAGTATCTTGCCAGCTTCAGGATTAGCGCCGATATCGCCCATTGTGTCCTTGATGGAGAAGTATCCTTCTCGCACAATCTCGTCGTCACGGTCAAACCAGTTGACAACCTTGCTGTCCGGGCTGACATAGCTCGGGTTGGGTTCATCCACGTGGCGAATCTGAATGGTGTCTGTGTACTCGCCAGCTTCAGCGCGAATAGTATGCTCACCGGTAATCGGCACCTGGAAGCGGAAGATCTTGTCACCAGTCTGCGTACCAACAAGCTGAGAGTCCACATACAGACTCACCTCTGGCTGGTTGGAATAAACCTTGATTTCGGTGACGTCTTCCGCACGGTCTACGTAGCGGCTTCCGCACAGGTGTACAAACGGTTCTTTAGACAAGTACGCCTTGTAAATGTAGAAGGCATCCTTCTTGATCTTGCGATCGAAAGTGACCATGCCCTTTTGGTTCTGTCCAGGCTTGCCGCCCTCGTTACGGCCGTCGGCAGCAAAGTCAAACATGTTCCACACATGCATAGCCCAAATGTAGGGGCGTTCGCTCCACATCTGAAGCATATGCTCGTGGTACAGCGCCTGATATCCTTCAGTCCAGTCACCCTTCTGTGGATTCGCGCTCTGGTAAGCAGGGTTGGCGTCAGCGCCATATTCCGACAGGCCAATTACATCGTTCGGATGCGCCTTGTGGAAGTCGTCGAACCACGTATCGTTCTGATTCCAGTCGCCCACATACCAGCCGTAGTACAGGTTGAAGCTGCGAATATCTGGCAGGAACACAAATGGATCGTTGGGATCCAACATAAAGATGTTGGCCATTGTGGTGGCACGTGTCGGGTCCATGCGGTGACACAAATCATTAAGCTCGTTGTGGTTCTCGACCAGATCGTCAGTTTTGCCACTGCCGGTGATCTCGTTCGACAAGCCCCAGCACACGATGGAGGGGTGGTTGTAGTTCTGCACAACCAACTCTGTCATTTGTGACACGGTGTTGGCGCGAGCTTCAGGCATATGTGCGGTGATATAGGGGATTTCTGCCCACACCACCATGCCGTTCTCGTCGCATAGATCGTAGAAGTACTGAGCGTGCTGGTAGTGAGCTAAACGTACGGTGTTGGCGCCCATCTCTTTGAGCAACGCCATATCTTCTTCATGTTCTTTCTCGGTTAGAGCGTTACCAAGACCCTGACGGTCCTGATGACGGGCCGCACCGCACAAGCGGTAAACCCTGCCGTTGAGTAAGAAGCCCTTGTCAGCATCCCAGGCGATGGTACGACAACCATAACGAGCGCTGACCATATCACCGTTGTCAAGGCTGGCGGTGGCGGTATACAGATAAGGATCTTCTACGCCATCCCACAAGTGAACATTGTCAAGATGGAAGACTGCGGAGGCATGACCGTCTTCTACAGGCGCTGCAATGGTCTGTTCTGCGGTAACAAATGTGACGCGCTCGGCGGAACCAGTAACCCAGGCTTCCACAGTGACGTCAGCAGTGCGGTCTTCAACATTTACCTTCGGCGTGACCTTAATACCGGAACCACCGTAGTAATCCAGGCAGAAGTGGGTGTCCGGAACAACGATGAGATTAACGTCGCGATATAAGCCACCGTAGAAAGTGAAGTCAGCTTTCTGAGGGTATACGGTGTTGTTGGCGCTATTGTCTGCGCTGACGGTCAGCAGATTGTTGTCTTCTAGTGCATCGGTAAGTTCCACACGGAAGGTAGAGAAGCCACCCTCATGGTGAGCTAGTTTCTTGCCGTTAAGGAAGACTTCGGCAGTCATTGCCGCGCCGTTGAATTCCAGCCAGAGTTGTTCATGTTCGCCAAGCGCTGGGCGTTCAAAATTCTTGGCATACCAGCATGTGCCGCGATAGTAGTCATCGCCTCCGTCTTGGCCGTCTTTCGCATTCCACGTATGGGGCAACGTAACGTGCTCACCCGTAGACAGATTTCCGGCCTCAGGTTGGCCATCTTTGAAAAAAACCCATCCATCATTCCAGCAAACGGTGTTTCTCATGGTGTGGATTGCTCCTTACATGTTCAGGTCACGCCAACGCATGACGTATGGTCGCGCGACGCTTAACTGTCACTACTGTGTACCTCCGCTACTCCCGTATGGTGACCTGGCAAAAACGATGTCAGCTATGCCATCGTCAGCCAGATACCATCAACGCGAGATCTTGTAGGCCTATGCACATCACTTGAGCTTGGTGAACACAGTGACACTTTCGCGCGATCTGACAACTCACAGAATATACGACACCATGCACAATTAAATCGGCCAAAGTGGTCACAATATGAGAGTCACGAATTGAGAGCGGGTAAATTTAGGGCTA
>CAYQJZ010000004.1:0-12380 GCA_964417995.1 uncultured Bifidobacterium sp. | reverse complement strand
GGCTGGTACAAAAGCGGTCGTCGATACCGTAGCGGGTGTTAGTTACTCCCCCAACGGGCTGATAATCCTCAAATACAAACGGGAACCAGCTCAAAGCCAGTTCCCGTTCAATCGCATAAGTATTGACTGCTATCTGAGCAACGTCACGTAAGTAACGCCATCAATGGCCTTTTAGGCAACATCTGCATGTTCAGCGCTCAGAACGATTAATCGCCGAAATAATCGCTTTCAGCGAACTGGTGATAATGGATGAGTCAATACCCACACCCCAAATCACCGTCGTTTCTGGCGCATCACCAATCTCGCACTCCACATAAGAGGCGGCCATTGCGTCAGTGCTGGCAGTCATCGTGTGTTCCACATAATCCATCACCGACACATTGATGCCAATAGAACCAACCGCGTTAATAAACGCAGCAATCGGCCCATTGCCCACACCAGACAGGTCGCGTACCACCGGTTCAGAAGCACTGGGATCTACGCCACGGTCAAGCAGACGCGCCTTGAGTACAGTGTCGGAACCATCTTCACCTGACGACACCTGCACCTTGAGTAGCTTGAGACGACCCCACTGTTCGAGTGACTCGTCACCACTATCACCAACAATCGCGCCTGCCGCTGTCGCACCAGACTCTTCTATCGGCAGATACTCATCCTTAAACAGGCGCCAGATATCAGCGTCCTTGACTTCTTTCTTCGTCTCATCTGCGTAACGCTGCACAATCTTGTCGAATTCCACTTGCAGACGCTTCGGCAAGTCGAGGTTGTGATTCGTTTTCAGCAGGTACGCCATACCGCCCTTACCGGACTGTGAGTTGACGCGAATAATCGCCTCGTAGCTGCGGCCGATATCTTTCGGGTCAATTGGCAGGTACGGTACCAGCCACACAAAGTTGTCGAGATTCGCGCCTGCACGATCAGCTGCCATCTGACGAGCTTCCAAGCCCTTCTTGATAGCGTCCTGATGCGAACCAGAGAATGCAGTGAACACAAAATTACCCGCATACGGGTGACGCTCAGAAATCTTGATCTGATTGCAGTACTCCACCGTCTTACGAATCTCAGGCACATTCGAGTAATCAATCTGTGGATCGATACCCTGCGTGAGCATATTCAGACCGACCGTAACCAAATCAACATTGCCAGTACGCTCACCATTGCCAAGCAGGCAGCCCTCAATACGGTCAGCACCTGCGAGAATACCAAGCTCGGCAGCAGCCACACCCATGCCCTCGTCATTATGCGGGTGCAACGACAGCACAACAGAGTCGCGATCCTGCAGATGATTCGACACGTATTCCACCTCGTCAGCGAACACGTTCGGCGTGGTCATCTCCACAGTGGCTGGCAGGTTGATAATCATCGGATGGTCAGGCGTTGGCTTGATCACATCGATTACCGCGTTGCACACCTCAGTCGCGTAATCCGGTTCAGTACCGGTGAATGATTCAGGACTGTACTCGTAATACAGATCTGTGTCACCAGCCGCGCTTTCTAGTTCCTTGCACAGTTCAGCTGCATCGGTGGCAAGCTTCTTGATACCGTCTTTGTCTTTACGGAAAACAACCTCGCGTTGCAGCACAGACACCGAGTTGTAGAAGTGCACAACAGCGCGTTTGGCGCCGCGCAGGCATTCATATGTCTTGCGAATAAGGTGTTCACGAGCCTGAGTGAGTACTACAATCGTCACGTCGTCAGGAATGAGCTCACGCTCGATAAGCATACGAATAAAGTCATAATCGGTTTCTGACGCGGACGGGAATCCAACCTCAATCTCTTTGAAACCCATCGAAATTAGCATGTTCCAAAAGCGCAGTTTGCGCTCTGAATCCATCGGATTAACCAGCGCCTGATTGCCGTCACGCAGATCTACCGAGCACCAGCGCGGTGCGCGCTGCAAACGCTTACCTGGCCATGTACGCTCAGGGTAGTCGAACGGTACCTGCTTGTCGTATGCGGCGTACTTGTTGTACGGCATACAGCTAGGCTTCTGCGGCTCACCAATAAAACGTGCCGGAGGCAGAAGCGGGTCGTTATTCCCTCCGTTGGACGCTGCAGCAACAGCTGCGAGATCAAATACCGATGACTGATCCTGACCCATCTCTCCTCCTTTGCTGTGTCGTTGCCATCTGTTCGGTGACTTGGCGTATTGGGTTCAGTTAGCCGCGCACACAGCGACATACCGTAGCACGCACTGCACATTCGCACGGCGCATCCCCACAGTAACATTCGAGGCTGCCCTGCAGAATCCGGGCATGTCGCCAATAGCGAACACTTATGGCTACGGCCATGTTTAGTGCGTCAGTACGCACGCTGCTGCACGGCAGTTACAGCACTTAGTGAATTGCTGATTACGAGAACAAACTCACGCCACGGCGTGCAACACAGAATGCGTTACCGAGCCAGGTGTGGCGCGAATTCGGCCAAACAGCGCCCAGTCGTGGCGCATTCTGACTCATCCAAATACTGGGAACACGACCATCAGCGCTACGCGAGCCAAGCAGGTTGAATCCGTTCTTTTCCAGTAACCATTCGGGGTGCTGAGTGGCGATAGCGAGTCCTTCTTCCAACGTTAACGGCAAACGCTCATCGGAATCGATGAGTTTGCGCGCCACATCCGGTTCGCGATTGGTATAGCAGGTGCCGGTATGTGGTTCAACAGCCAAATAGAACGGCCCCTCGGGCGGAGTAAACCCGTCTTGCGGCGTAAAGCTGGCGATGTCTCGCGGCGGCATTGTGGTAAATCCAGCCATACGGTTGATACTGGTTCGTGCAATCAACGATTCTGGAGAGACCAGCTCACGGGTTGGCACCAACAGGATGTCACGCCCGAGATCACTGTGTTCCAATGCGGTAATCAATGGGCGAGCCAACGCACGAAATGCCGCTTCGCTCATATCTGCTACATCCGGATACCCCAATGCCACGATGCGGTCAAGTTGTTTACTGACTTCCTCAGACGCCTTAGACATACCTACCAGTATTCCACACCTACCGGCGATGCCTTAAAGGTCACGCGTATTGGGATGATGACGAAACCAGTGCTCCACACCTGCCGGTGATGTCTTCGGTTTAGCCGCAGTGCTGGCACGGTGCAGTGCAGCACAGTACAACAGCACACCAACCATGTCAATGGATGGGGTTGCCATCAACACACCAAGCATCCGAACCAGTCCCCATGGCTCGTCCACCACGCCGTCACCAACTAACACATCAACGAGCTGCCAACAAGTATTCCTCAAGGAACATGTGAACATACATACCCATGCGATACGGCACTGAAATCACAACTAAAACGAACTCCACCACACCCCAGCATCACCTCAGATACACATGAGAAGACTATCGGTTCGCATACAGAATCTACCGTTCTGCAATCACAGCCAGATACACAAGAGGATCCCTTCCGAGGGCTGGCAATACCGCGCGAAAGCCAGCCGTAGATCACGCGCAGGCACACAAAGGAGCCTTACCCTTAAGCCCCAATTGCCCATGTGCCACATACAGTCAGGCAACAGTAATTGCAACAACAACTGTGAAAGGGCAACTGCCTTGCACTACAGACGGTCAGCAAAGTGCTTGCTGGCAATAATCTCAGCAAGTTCAACCGCGTTGAGTGCAGCGCCCTTACGCAGGTTGTCGTTGGTAACAAAAAACGCAAGGCCTTTATTACCGTCAACTGCCTGATCACGGCGGATACGACCCACATAGCTCGGTGTCTTACCAGCAGCAAGTTGCGCAGTCGGAATATCAACCAGTTCAACAGCTGGCGCATCAGCGAGTACGCGGCGAGCCTCATCTGGCGTCACATCACGGTCAAACTCAGCGTTGACGCTCATGCCGTGCGACGTAAACACTCCTACACGCACGCACGTGCACGATGCTTTAAGCTCTGGAAGATGCAGAATCTTGCGGCTTTCATTACGCAGCTTCTGTTCCTCATCAGTTTCCTCAGAACCGTCATCAACGATTGCGCCAATGAACGGCACCTCATTGAATGCGATAGTGCGCGCAATCTTGGTGGGTTCGGGGAAGTTGATAGCGTCACCGCCGAACACCAGTTTGTCAGCCCCCTGTTCGATGGCCGCCTTTGCTTCATTCATGAGCTGTTCCACGCCCGCACGACCAGCGCCTGAAACTGCCTGATAAGAGCTGACAATCAATCGTTTAAGACCAAACGCTTCAGACAGTGGCTTCATTACTGGCATAATCGCCATTGTTGTGCAGTTAGGGTTCGCAACAATATTGCGGGGAATGACGTCTAAATCTTCGGGGTTAACCTCAGCAACCACCAGCGGCACATCCGGGTCCATACGCCACTGCGACGAGTTGTCAACAACAATGGCGCCAGCCTCAGCGAATTTGGGCGCCCATGTTTTTGACGTGCCACCACCAGCAGAGAAGATTGCAATATCAATGCCAGACAAATCAGCAGTTGCCACATCTTCAACTGGAATATCGTGGCCACGCCATGCCAGCGTCTGCCCTGCGGAACGTGCAGAGGCAAGAAAGCGCAGCTCGCGCACAGGGAAGTTCCGCTCGTCAAGTACGCGGCGCATAACCATACCCACCTGACCAGTGGCGCCGAGAACGGCGACGTTCACACCGGTATCGTTGATCTGTACCATATTCGGCTCCTTCTGTTCCAGGGTTCCAAGGTCTAGCTGGTGGTTTTCTCTATTACGGTTTGTTCAGCGACCAGTACCACCGTAGACAACGGCCTCAATACGACTGGCGTCTAAACCGTAGGCAGTATGCAGTGCGCGAACGGCTTCATCAAGTTCTGGAAGTGGCACCAGTGCAGCAATGCGAATCTCGGATGTGGAGATCATTAATACGTTGATGTTGTGCTCACTGAGTGCGTTAAAGAATTTTGCGGCTATACCAGAGTGAGTCTTCATGCCGACGCCAACCACGGCAACCTTGCCAACATTGTTATCGATTTCAAACGACTGGTAGCCGAGTGTTTCCTGCTGGAGTTCCAATGTCTCCTGCACGCTACGAACAGTGGTTTCAGGCACAGTGAATGAGATGTCAGCAGTGCCGGTAGATGCGCCAGCCTGCACAATCATATCGACATTCACTCCTGCTTCAGCAAGCTGAGTGAACACTTTGGCTGCCATACCCGGCTCGTTGGGTACGCCGCGCAGCGTGGCCAATGCCTCGGAACGATCGTGAGCAACGCCGGAGATAACTGGCGCTTCGGGACCAAGATCAGGGAAAAGATCTCCCATTGACTGGTTGCTGGTGCTTGTATTTTGTTCGCTCATGTTCAGCCTTATCACGTGGTGTGGAATCTACGGAAATTCTGGTTGTAATTATGACAGTGAAGTCGTTTTGCAGTGTCGCTTATAAGGTGCGCTGATAATGCAAGACGCCAGCGTACGGATGAATCGTTAATTAATATTCGGCAGCATTTTCGGATCCATCCCGTCGGGCACAACCAACGTACCAGGGCGATGCGAGAACGAGCTGCGCACATGCAGCGGCATACTGAAACGTTGCGCGTATTCTACGCAGCGCAGTGCCAGCACTTTAGACCCGCAGGACGCCATTTCGGTAATCGAATCATAGTCGATAACTGGAATACGGCGAGCAGTTGGCACAATGCGCGGATCAGCAGTAAAAATACCGTCAACGTCAGTGTAAATCTCGCAGATATCAGCACCTAACGCCACTGCTAAAGCAACAGCGGAGGTATCGGAGCCGCCGCGACCGAGCGTTGTAGCATCGCCACCCTCGTTAACACCTTGGAAACCAGCAACAATAGCTACGCTACCGCGGTCGAGAGCATGTCGCACACGATCAGGTTTAACAGCTTTAATATGTGCTGCACCAAACTGTGCGTCAGTCATAAAGCCGGCCTGCGAGCCGGTGAACGAATAGGCATGCGATCCAGCGGCGTGAATTGCCATCGCCAGAAGGCTCATTGAAATGCGTTCGCCAGCGGTCATCAGCATGTCCATTTCGCGAGATGGCGGATTGGAATCGATACTGAGAGCCTGGTCGATCAGATCATCAGTGGTGTCACCCATTGCAGACACAACAACGGCCACATCATTACCGGCGTTTTTTGTTTCGATAATGCGTCGAGCGACGCGCTTGATGGAATCTGTATCGGCGACTGACGAACCGCCATATTTTTGTACGATAAGAGCCACTGCCGTCCAATCTCTCCTGATACCGCTACACCCAGCATTCTAGGCAAGCAGCATGATTTTAGGCCTGGCACGAGGTGCAACAGCTGCACCGGCTCACGATACGGAATATGCAAGGCAGGTTCTGAAGCGTATTGTCAACCAACATGGCAGCGCAGTTTCGAGGAGCATATGAAAGAAGTATTACGAGAGGAAAATTACGAAAGAAGTATCGAAACATACGGCATACCACCCTTGCGATGTGGCATTGAAACACGTATATGACCGTGACGTGTATCCAAGAATCAGGCATACCCCCACAGAAATCAACTGGAGCGAATTCACACCCCAGTAAAACCACACACAAATCTCCCCCCCACCAGACACACAACCTGGCCAATAGCATTGGAATTAATTATCCGTTGGCATCCAGCCTCTTGCATAAATTCGTATCCACGATGGGTTAACAGAGCCTGGAAACAAAGTCATAAGGCCGTAGGAATATAAATCGTAAAACTGCGAGCTCCAATTAAGCTTCACGACGACCGGCGAGCGCACGACCGAGCGTAATTTCGTCAGCATATTCAAGGTCGCCACCAACCGGTAGACCGCTGGCAAGGCGTGTAACACGAACACCGAGCGGCGACAGCAGTCGACTGAGATAGGTTGTGGTAGCTTCGCCTTCAACGTTGGGATCGAGTGCAAGAATCACCTCGGTAACGTCGTCACCAGAGAGTCGTTCAAGTAGGCCACTGATACTTAAGTCTTCAGGTCCAACGTTGGCCATGGGGTTGATTGCCCCGCCCAATACGTGATACAAACCACGGTATTCGCGCGTACGTTCGATACTCATTACATCCTTCGGTTCTTCAACCACGCAGATTATGCCGTGATCGCGCCGCGGGTCTGCACATACTGGGCATGGGCTGGTTTCACACACGTTGCCGCATGTGTCACAAAAACGAACTTTACGTTTGACTTCCAGCACTGCGTCTACAAGTTCTTGTGCTTCCTGTTCAGATGCCGACAGTAAGTGAAACGCGATACGCTGTGCGCCTTTAGGACCAATGCCTGGCAGTCGAGAGAATGCATCAATCAGGCGTTGTATCGCACCGTCATATGCCAAAGCCATGTGGGTAAAGCCTTTCTCGTTCTTCTCTTCTTCGTTGTCATACCGCAGTTGCAAAAATCACTACTACTATGCAGTTCTTGTATTGGCAGTGATCGTACAAGTGTCTAACTTATATGTTTGGACGGCTGGATGTTCTTCGGGTTCTTGGGATCGTCAGCAGCGAATTCTTCTACTTTTTTAACGTCGAACATTTTTGACAGTTCGTCGATACTCAACGCTGTTGCTTCACCGAGGGACTCGTCGCTCAGAGAGTATTCGTCGTCTTCTGGCGCAACATCAGAAGAATGCGCCATGTTATCAAAACTGCCAGCACTATCCACACCACTGTCAAAGCCATTGCCATTGACACCACTGTTGATGCCCCTGTTATTGCCTATGTCACTGCTCTCACCGCTTTTACCGATGGCATGAGCATTTGGCGCCGCATACCTGTTGTTAGATGTATCACTGCCAGCTGCTGTATTCGTAGCAGATGATGTGGCATTGGTATTGCCCATGGCGTTACTGCGCTCATTATTCAGCTGACTCGCGATGACAATACCGCTACTGTTACGACTGCTGTTGACGGTATTAGCAGCGTTAATACCATTGCCACCGTTGTTACTACTGTTGTTACTGTAGCTCCCACTGTGCGTTGAAGTATTACCCGATGATTGTTGTTGAACAGGAATCGGCGTGGGAAGAGGCTGCGACCACGGATCATCGTCATCACTTAAATCAGGAACTACAACGTGTTTCTGTGTTCGCGGCTGTTCTGTAACTGGTTTTGGAGTCGTTAACTGCGTTTCTGTTGCCTGTGTACTGAGAGTACTGACAGGAACTGCCCATGGATCGTCGTCATCCAGTTCAGGTATCGCACCAGAATGAGAGGATTCTGCGGCCACGTCTTCACTGCGTGCTGTGGCGTGCATTACTCCGTCAGATTCCTGTGTTGCAACGTTCTGTACTGGTTCTTTTATGGGTTGCGCCCACGGGTCTATATCGTCAGTTGCCGTTCCAGCTCGATGCTCAGCATCGTCAGTGTCTTGATCTTTGTTCTGTGTTGCTTTAAGCGTAGCGGATTCGTCGCCCGCTCTTGTATTAACAGCATGTGTCAAATTAGCTGCAGCCAATCCGGCCTTGGCCATGGCGATCTGGGTTTTAACCTGTGCTAGCTGCTCGCCAGTTAGTCGCTTGATTGGTATAACGCGTTCTCCGTTCGCGGCAATACCAGTCGGAGCGATCATCGTGTTGATACCAAAGGTGGTACGCACTGCGTCAAGCACTACGTTGGCAGCCTTTTTACCGCTGTTCTCACTGTCAGTGGCAACAGCTAGTGAGAAAGCATGTTGGCTTAACGCATTGTCAAAGGTCATTGACAGTCGCCCTTTGCCTGCATCATTTACGGCGTAAGAAACTGTTGGAACCTTGTCACGCGTCACATATTCGCGAACTTCTTTTGGCAGCGCAGCAACGGTTGCGTCCCACTTCTCGTCAACGCTGCGTGTATCGTTTTCTGCTGGCGTTGACTGCACGTCTGCTGTTGTTGATTCTGATTCCGAAACTGCTGGCGGCACATCGGCTATCTGCAATGCATCACCAGACTGCAAAGTATTGCCTTGCGAAGTATTAGTGCTGTCAGGATGTGACGTACCACCGGAGTACACCGCATCTTGACGAGGTGCAGATATATTTTGAGGACTTCTGTTATCAGTATTCCCAGCAGAATTTCCCCCACCAGCGTTAGTACTACTGTTGGCGCTGTACCCGGACCCGGCACTGTTGCTGGTTTGATTGCCACCCGTGCCAGCATTGCTGTGGATGTTTGTATTGACGTTATTGGCAGCATTATTTTTATTGCGCGACGCTCCAACAAAACCGCCACGCCTCTGAGATTCCCCACCCTGTGTACTCGATGCTGGCCGAGAGCCAGAACGAGGGCTAACACCTGAGCCAGGTAGTCCTGCAGCACCAGTAGCTGACGATGCTACAACTGTGGATTGCACGAATCCCTGCTCACGCCCCGCCAATAGTCGTGCGGCTAATAATTCAAGTCGCATACGTGGCGATGTCGCTCCAGACATTGAACTCAGTGCATCGTTGATAATGTCAGCCATTGCTGCCAGTTCAGACAAACCTAAAGCTGATGCTTGACGCTGCATATCACCCATATTTTCAGCTGCCGCATCATCGCTGAGTACGCTTTCGGCCTTGTTGCCTCCCAGAGTGAGTACTAACAGGTCACGAACGCGAGAGAGAAGGTCTTCAACGAATCGACGAGGATCGTATCCTCCCACAACAACTTTTTGCACCACACCATACAGTGCTTCACCGTCGCTGGTGATTACAGCATCAATGGCGTCTCCAATCATTGTTTCCGGAGTGAAGCCCAGCAGTGCAACTGCGGAATCGTAAGGAATAACACCATCAACAGCACCAACCATAAGCTGGTCAAGCACGGATAGTGTGTCTCTCATTGACCCACCACCCGCGCGCATTGCCAATCGGAGAACGCCCGGCGCAGGTTCAATATTTTCCTGTTCACACACGTGCTCCAGATACGGTCCCATCACTTCTTGCGGCACAAGGCGGAACGGGTAGTGATGAGTACGAGAACGAATTGTGCCGATAACCTTCTCTGGTTCGGTAGTCGCGAAGATGAACATCACATGTTCTGGCGGTTCCTCAACGATTTTGAGCAACGCATTGAAACCCTGTTGGGTGACCATATGCGCCTCATCAAGGATGAAAATCTTGTAGCGATCGCGTGCAGGAGCGAAACCGGCTCGTTCGCGTAATTCACGAGCATCATCAACACCGTTGTGGCTGGCAGCATCGATTTCTACCACGTCAATCGATCCCGGCCCACCAGTGGCCAAGTCTTTACAGCTTTCACATTCGCCGCAGGGATGCGAGGTTGGTCCTTTCTCGCAGTTCACGCAGCGAGCAAGAATACGTGCCGAACTAGTTTTGCCGCAGCCGCGCGGGCCAGAAAACAGGTAGGCATGAGTTAATTTGCCTTGGTCCAGGGCACGCATAAGCGGAATAGTTACTTGGTCCTGCCCAATAACCCCGTCAAAGGTGTCCGGCCTATACCGCCGGTATAACGCCAATGCCATATCAACCTCATATGTCTCATCGTTGCAGCGACTGCACGTCTTCCCACCGAGCGCAACGATTCATTACCGTCTTACCCGGCGCAGACACCATGCCACCAACCTAACCCAACCTCTGCCCTCGCTACGACTTTTCTCTTGTTTGCCTTCTACGTTGATTCACTCAGCGTGCTTTCAAGCAGTTGATGAAAGCAAGCTAATTCCTTAATGCGAAATTTGTTTCCGGCACCAACACCGCCACTTACCTATACGACTGAATAACTTCTTAGCATAGAAGTTGTTCTTCTGTACACAACATGGAGAAACTCTCTCAGACATTCAATCAGCTTTGATGTGTCATGTTCCTCTGTGCGCAACATGGAGGAACAGATTCACCACTACTGGCGTGTCCTCATCAACGGTGTTCCTCCGTGCATAACACAGAGAAACAGGATAGTGCATATCAAGCGGATAGCGCGCGCATCAGACAGATAGCACACATCAAACGAATACTGCATATCAAGCGGATTATTGACTGTTTCTTTCTCCACACATAGCATGCGCGATAAGAGAACATTGCTCAGTTGGGAAGCCTTTCGTTTCTCCCCTTCACACACACAGCCCCCCGCAGGAGCCGACACGTCCAGCAATACGAGTTTCTCTCCCACACATAGCGCGCGCTGCCAGTTCCAGCAGTTCTAGTAGTTCTCCCCCTCACACATAGCGTACGCAGGCAAGCTTGGCTTTGACCAGTTCCCGATTGGCGAGTTCCTTCTATACATTGCAGTATGGGCACAATCCCGGTAGAGCATACTGATTAACCGGCATATGATTTCACAACATGCGCGAATCAATAACCGTAGGCAGCGCAGGCGGCACCGGTGGCGGAGATTCCATAACATACGCGGGCACAATCCACTACAGCTGTGGAACATGTCGTTCTGCAACTTCGTCACGTCCATCTCTAGCAAGTGCAGCCAATGCCTGGTCGCGCAGCACGGTTATTTGATCACGCGCCACTGCGGGAGGTACAAGAACTCGTAGTGCACGCTTTACCGCACTAACTCGTACGGGCAAGTTGCCAATGTATTCACCATCCGCCATTAACATTGGTGGTTCTGCTCCACTGTCACTGCGAGTGATTTCCACATCGCGTACCCGCTCCCATCTAAACAAATCACTGGAGAGCAGCTTGCCGTTATAAATGTTGGGAATGACTGTGGCCAGTTCTCTTAGCGACGGCATGTGGTCGATCCACACAAGGTCGAGTAATCCATCGTCAAATACCGAGTATGGAGACACCTCGATGCCTCCACCAATATGACGAGAGTTCGCCACCGTTAGCAGCGGTGAAACAATATCTCGCTCGTCAACACGACCGTCAGCAAGTGTAGCGGTGATGTGGTATCCGAAGGGTTTGAGTCGCGTGATCTCAACCAGAACAGCTGCCAGATATCGCAATGTACCGTTCGGCAGATGTGAATGGTTGGCTCGGTCGTTGATGCTGGCATCTACGCCGCACGACAACATGCCTGCAAAATAGCTATCAGTGGACGCTGTTGATGTTTCACGTGGAACCGTCAAATGCCCCATATCTACAGTAATGGAAGTATCATTCACTAGCGCACCAACAATACCGTTAACAGCTGCTTCCACACGATTCACCGGTAGATCAAGACCACGAGCAAAATCGTTGCCTGAACCAACGGCCACAATACCTAGAGGTATATCTCGCTCCCTGACAGCATTTACTCCTAATGCAATCATGCCGTCACCGCCAACTACTACCAGCGCGTCATACAAGTCAGCATGATTGCGTGCATTGGCCAGCGAATCGTCATAGCTATTACCTGTTAAATCAATAACCGTAAATCCGTGTTGTAGTCCCGCTTCAGATAGCAGCCCAAACACTTTATCGCCAACTTCGCCGCCGTGCCCTTTATCTGCTACCGGGTTACCGATCATCGCTACTGTCATGTTCGTTACAGCCATAGATCCACAATAATTCATTGATGCTATATATCACCATCCTTCATG
>CAYQJZ010000003.1:60074-65163 GCA_964417995.1 uncultured Bifidobacterium sp. | reverse complement strand
TGAAAACCAGCATCAGCGCATGTTGCTGCGCTAAGCCAATGACCATGTAGAGCCGTGGGGAGTGTCTTCGATAGTGATACCCGCAGCGTTGAGTGCGTCGCGAATAGCGTCAGCAGTGGCAAAATCACGGGATTTACGTGCTTGTGCGCGACGATCCAACTGTTCACTAATCACCGCGTCAAGCGCTGCATGCTCTGCAGATTCTCCTGTGCCATCCGCAGTGCCGGCGTTATTAATCCACGGTTCAGCAAGCGGGTCAAGCCCCAAGGTATCCAGCATTGCTCGTACAGCGATAAGAATCTGGGTAACCATTTTTGTTGCTTGTTCTGCGCTCAGCGTGGCAGTACTGGTGTCTTCGGTTGGAGTTGGCAGTGCATCATCCGCATTTGTGAACCATGTGGCGGCCAGCCGTGCTGAAACCGTAACCAGATCATTACCAGCAGCAGTCAACGCTTCTACCAGCGTATTGCCCTCACGAATCGCTGTGAATATTGCAGCGATCGCGCCCGACACGTTGAAATCATCATTCATTGCTGTAACAAATGCTGGTGGCAGAGCATCAGCGTCAAGAGCAGTAACCTGTTCTCGTGAAGGTTGCTTGCCTGCCACACTGCCAGCACGTTCAATAAAACGTGTCACACGTTCGTGAGCAGCTTCAGCTTCGGTAAGCGTCTGATCAGACCATTCGAGCATCGACCGATACTGCACTGAGCCGAGCGCATAACGCACCACCCATGCCGAATGTTCAGCCAAAACAACCGGCACTGACAGACCATTGCCTAAGGATTTCGACATCTTCTCGCCTTTAGCTGTCACCCACGCCGAATGCATCCAATGACGAGCGAACCCCCAGCCAGCAGCGCGCGACTGCGCCATCTCATTCTCATGGTGAGGGAAACGCAAATCAAGACCGCCACTGTGAATATCGAACTCGTCGCCCAGATACCGGTGACTCATAGCTGAACATTCCAGATGCCATCCCGGACGGCCTACACCGAACGGAGTTGACCAACGAGCAGTTGGAGGATCAGAAGGTTTAGCGGACTTCCACAACGCAAAATCACGTGGATCGCGCTTGTCGGGAGAAGCGTCAGCTGGATCGATGGGATTGTATTTGTCATCGCCAGTGTTGTCTACGCTTGGACCCATACGGTCAACCACAGCAGCTGCTTCATCGGAGCTCGTACCGCCTATGGTTTGTTTTTGATGCGTCAGTTCGCCGTAATGCGGCCAACTTGGTACATCAAAATACACATCGCCAGTTGGGTTGCCGTCACCATCGGTAATAACATAACCGTGGCCGTTATCAATAATGCGGCGAATGAGATCAACCATATCGAGAATATGACCAGTCGCTCGCGGCTCATAGGTGGGCGGTAATACGCCGAGAGTGTTGTACGCCTCGGTGAATTCACGCTCATACAGGTAAGCACGTTCCCACCATTGCTGTCCAGCATCAGCAGCCTTATCAAGAATTTTGTCGTCAATATCGGTCACATTACGTACAAAAGTGACCTTATAGCCAAGCCGCAGCAGCCAGCGGCGCACTACATCAAATGCTACAGCAGCACGAATATGTCCGATATGCGGCGAACTTTGTACAGTGGCACCACACACGTATATGCCCACCTGCCCGGGGTGTACTGGCGTAAACGGAACCACGGCATGTGTTGCTGTATCGTACAGCTTCAATTCGGCGGCAGCGCGAGCAGTTGTTGACTGCTCGGATGTGGCGGAATACTGCGGTTTTTGGCTATTTCCCATAGTGCTGAGCGTATTCGTGTTGTAAGACAAGATGTAAGGACGTGGCACGCTTGGGTTACCTGATGTTATCTGTGTTATATTCCGCTGAGGGTCAGTTGTGTACTTGGTTCCGTCAGAGGGTGCGACAATGGAGAGTATGACGTCACCGCGTGTGCTTATTCTGCAGCACGCCCCGTGGGAAAAACCGGGGCGAGTTCTGGAGAACCTTGAGGATCTCGACATGTTGACAACGACCCTCTCTGTAGCGAAGAAAAAGAAACCTGAGCTGCCAGACCTCAATGAGCTCGCTGGTGTTGTTATTATGGGCGGTCCTATGGGAGCCGCTGATTACGATAAATATCCCGGCCTTAAAGCAGAGACAAAACTGGTGAAGGCTGCCATTGCAGCAGGGACTCCGGTGTTGGGTGTTTGTCTTGGTCACCAAATTATTGCTATGGCTCTTGGTGCTAAGCTTTGTACCGCTGATGAGCCAGAGATTGGTATTGGCGCAATCAAACGTGTAGACAAAAACGATTATTTCTCCATGTGGGGCAAACAACTCGACGTTTTGCACTGGCATAGTGACAGCGTGTCACTACCGGAAGGAGCGCAGCTGCTTGCGCGATCCTCGAATACCAAGGTGCAAGCATTCAGTTATGGCTCAGCGCTTGGACTGCAGTTCCATATGGAAGTGACAGCGTCGATTCTTGAAGAATGGCTTGACGAAACGTCCGTTGTTAAAGAACTCAAAGCTGCGGGTAGCTCTAAAACGAAGTTACGTGAGGCGTTCGCTGAATCTGATCCGCAGATGCGACCATTTGCCGAACAGGTTTTTTCTGGTTTTGCTGCACGGTGCAGTACTTATGCCAAAACTTTGTCTTAGTGCAGCACTGCGCTGTTTGCTGCGGTTAATTGCGGTTACGTGTGCAGCAGTATCGGCAATCGGTTTACTGCGAGATGGCTAAGCATGCCGGTAGATTGAATGATTATGCCGACTTACGATATTGGACTTGAGCGTGTGTCGCTCGCCTTTGCTACTAAAACAATTTTCACCGATGTGACGCAAGGCGTGTTTGAAGGGGATCGTATCGGTATTGTCGGACGCAATGGTGATGGCAAGTCAACTCTGCTTCATCTGCTCAGCGGTGCGCAGGAACCAGATTCAGGTCGCGTGATTCAGCGCGGTGGATTGACTTTGGGCATGTTGGATCAGCGTGACGCGCTCGATGATTCTGCAACAGTTCGGCAAGCTGCGTTAGAAGGTCGTGAAGACTACGAATGGGCAGCGCAAACGCAGTCGCGCGATATTGTTGAGGCGTTGTTAGGAGGCATCAGTCTTGATGCCACAGTTGGGTCGCTGTCTGGTGGGCAGCGGCGTCGTGCTGATTTAGCGCGTCTACTGTTGCGTGACTGGGATATTCTCGCGCTTGACGAGCCCACCAACCACCTTGACGTGGTGACAATCCACTGGTTGGCTGAACATTTGAAGAATAGGTGGGCGAAAGGGCAGGGTGCTCTGCTTATTGTTACGCACGATCGATGGTTCCTTGACGAAGTCTGCGAATCGATGTGGGAAGTTCACGACGGTGTGATTGATCCATTCGAGGGTGGATACAGCGCGTATATGTTGCAGCGTGTTGAGCGTGACCGTCAAGCAGATGTACGCGAGGCTCGACGGCGTAACCTCGCTCGTAAGGAACTTGCATGGTTGAGTCGTGGTGCGCGTGCCCGCTCAACCAAGCAGAAGTTCCACGTGAAACAAGCACGCGAACTCATCGCCGATGTTCCTCCACTGCGTAACACCATAGAACTCAAACAAATGGCAACCTCGCGCTTAGGCAAACAGGTTATCGATCTGATTGATGTGACACAGGTATTTGCAGCAGCAGACGGTGTGACCGTGGATGGCAAGCCCTGCCCTTCAGCAGCACGCACTCTGCAGAGTAATACCGATGGCAATGCTGATGGCTTTGGCGGTGATACGGATTTGGTTGATACTGATTCAGTTGACACTGATACGTCCACTGACACAGTGTTCGCTAGACACGTGTCTGCGCTACGTACCATAGACCCTGATGTTGCTGACATGGCAGAATCAGCATCCCATGTGGGTGTGGTGGAACCAATGTATGCAGAACCGCAGGCATTTGGCTCTGTTGAGCTTGCTGTTGACAGCGCACACGATCCACGATTGCTGGATGCCGGTGTTGAATTACACAGCGGCATGCTCAATAGTGATATAACAACAGCCGCGCACCGGGTTACCGTATCCGGGCGTAAGGTGCTTGATGACGTGACATGGTTGATCGGCCCCGGTGATCGTATTGGCATTGTTGGAGCCAACGGTGCAGGAAAATCAACGTTATTAAAAATCCTCGATGGCACGATCACACCAACTGTTGGCCATGTCAATATCGGTAAAACCGTGCGTTTTGCAGTGTTATCTCAGCATCTCAACGAGTTGGAGGTGCTGGGTAAGTACAAAATCAAAGAAGTATTGAGTCGTTATAAGTCCAGCTACGTTGTCGATGGCAAAGAAGTTACACCTGGCCAATTGATGGAACGTCTTGGGTTTTCAGCAGCGCAATTGATGACCCCAATTCGTGACTTGTCTGGCGGGCAGAAGCGACGTATGCAGTTGTTGCTCATTTTGCTGGATGAGCCAAATGTTTTGATTATGGACGAGCCAGGCAACGATTTGGATACCGACATGCTGGCAGTGATGGAGGATCTGCTCGACACATGGCCTGGCACATTGATTGTGGTATCTCACGACCGGTACTTGCTTGAACGCGTTACCGATCAACAGTATGCACTTATTGGTGGCACAATCCGTCATTTGCCTGGTGGTGTTGACGATTATCTGCGGATGACAGAAGACATTAAAGCTGGTCGAGACCCCTTTGACGGTGCATTATCGCGTGCTGAAAACGGTACAAACACTGCGATTGTTGGTGAATGCGATCAAGCCGCTGCCAGTGCTGCTTCTGATTCTGTTTCCGAGTCTGCAAAACCAAAATTGACAGGTAAAGCCTTCCACGAGGCATCGAAGCGTATTGCCGCCATAGAGCGCAAAATAGCCAAGCTGGAAACAGAAAAAGATGAGGTGGAATCACAAATGGCTACATGTGACCCCAGTGATTACACCGGTCTTAATGAACTCAATTCGCGATTGCAGTCAATAACCGAACAAATTGATTCTCTGGAGCTTGAGTGGATGGAACTCAGCGAACAGCTCGAATAGAAGTCCGTGCCACAGTGCCATTGTGCAATGGCGCCTGTGTATGATTGCTTGATTGCTTGATTGCTTGATTGCTTGATTGCTTGATTGCTTGATTGCTTGATT
>CAYQJZ010000003.1:53411-59974 GCA_964417995.1 uncultured Bifidobacterium sp. | reverse complement strand
CTTGATTGCTTGATTGCTTGATTGCTTGATTGCTTGATTGCTTGATTGCTTGATTGCTTGATTATCAGAAACATGCCCTGCTGATAATCAATGGTGAAAGCGATTGAGATAATTTGATGCGCCCTACTATTTCAGCAAGGCGCATCAACAACTCTAAGCTACGCACTATTTATACACGTACTTAAGTGCACAACTGCGCAGCTATAAGAATTACCAACGGAGCCACACAAGGCAACTGCACTGAAAGATTGCCCGAAAGATCGGGAAATACGAGCCTTAACGGCCCTTAATCTCTGAGCCGACAACCTTTTCACTTAGAGCCTTCGGCCCACGTGTTACCGCAACAGAACCAGAACGCACCAGCTCAATAATGCCGTAATCACTTAACAAGGCGAGCAATGAATCCAGTTTGTCGCTTGAACCAGTGGCTTCAATAACCAACGCTTCGGGATGCATATCAACCACGCGTACGCGGAAGGTCTGTACAATCTCCAGCACATCAGACCGCGTTTTTGCGTCAGCTGCCACCTTAACCAGCACCAGTTCACGATTCACCGTGTTCTCGTCGTCTAAATCGACGATTTTGAGCACGTGAAGCAGCTTGTTCAGCTGCTTGATAATCTGCTCCAACGGTACTTCATCCACATCGGCAGTAACCGTGATACGAGAGATGTCAGGACGCTCAGTTGGTGACACAGACAACGAGTTAATGTTGAAAGCGCGGCGTGCAAACAAGCCAGCGATACGGGAGAGCACGCCTGGGCGGTTCTCCACAAGTACCGACAGTGTATGGCGCTGCGAATGGGGCTGCGATGCAGGATAATTTGCCATGATGTCAACGCTCCTCTTACCTTGGGAATCCGACTGTGAATGTCACTTGCTATTCCCGGTGGTCTGCCCGGATTGTGAATCATCAGGCAGTTCGGTTTCGTCATCTGCGGTGTGTCCCATCAGCGGCTTAATACCGGGCATGTAGGTCACATTATTATTTGAATCGCCGGCAGCAACCATCGGCCACACCATGGCGTCCTTCCATACGCGGAAGTCAATCAGTACCGGACGGTCATTAATCTCGTTCGCCTTGCGGATGCATTCAATGGCCTGTTCCTTGGTAAACGCGCGCATACCGACGCAGCCATACGCTTCAGCGAGCTTAACAAAATCAGGCACATCGACGAAGTCGCTCGGAGTATCGCCACGCTGGGCGTCGCCATCATGCAGATTTGTTGCCGAATAGTGGTGATCGTAGAACAGTGTCTGCCACTGACGCACCATGCCAAGCGCGGAATTATTAAGAAGTGCGATTTTCACTGGAGCGTGCTCAAGGAATGCGCAGGTCATTTCTTCGCTGGTCATCTGGAAACTGCCGTCACCGTCAATCAGCCACACTGGTTTCTGGTGGTCATAGAAGCGTTGTGAGCCAATCGACGCACCAATGGCTGCAGGCAAGCCAAAGCCCATCGTTCCCAAGCCAGACGATGAAATCCACGAATGCTCATTCTTAAAATCAATAAACTGCGACGCCCACATTTGATGCTGGCCAACATCAGTGACCCAGATTGTTTCCGGATCAGCCTGCTTGGCAAGTTCTTCAACAACCCACTGTGGGGCGAGTGTGCCGTCAGTTGGCTCGTCGTACGTCATTGGATACTTGGTACGCCACTTATTCAACGCTTCCCACCACGGTTTGAGGTTCGGTTTGCCGTGGATAGCCTGCTGACGTTCGATTTCAGGGATTAAGTCGTCGAGCACAGTAGCCGCATCGCCAACAATTGGCACATCTGCTACACGATTTTTACCGATTTCTGCCGGGTCAATATCGATATGAATAACGCGTGCTGTAGGAGCAAAAGCGTCCAACTTGCCGGTAACACGGTCGTCAAAACGAGCGCCAATAGCTACCAGCAGATCGGAACGCTGAATTGCAGCAGTTGCGGCGATTGTGCCGTGCATACCGGGCATACCCAGCACCTTCGGATTTGAGTCAGGCACAATACCGCGAGCTGGCAGTGTAGTCACAATCGGGGCGCCGGTCAGTTCGGCAAGACGCTCAACTTGTGCGCGAGCATCGGAACGTACTGCGCCGCCTCCAACGTAAAGAACCGGGCGATACGACTGCTCAAACAACGTGGCAGCATCTGAGAGCACACGCCCGTGAGCTTTGGTAGTTGGGTTATAGCCAGGCAGAATCATGCGCTGCGGCCACGAATAGAACATCTCACTGTTCTGCGCTGTCTTCGTCAAATCAACGAGCACAGGGCCAGGACGGCCAGAACCGGCGATGTAATACGCTTCGGTGAGAACACGAGGAATATCTTGCGGATCAGTGATCAGGTACGAGTGCTTAACCACTGGGTAGGTGGCACCAACAATGTCGGCCTCCTGGAAGGCATCAGTACCAATAGCATCGGTACCAACCTGGCCGGTGATAACAACCATGGGTACAGAATCCATGTTGGCGTCGGCGATCGGAGTCAGCATATTAGTAGCGCCCGGGCCAGATGTCACAATGCACACGCCCACACGACCGGTTGCTACAGCGTAGCCTTCGGCAGCATGGCCTGCAGCCTGTTCATGACGCATCAGCATGAAACGGAACTTAGTGTCATCGGTGATGGCGTGATAAACCGGCAGAATTGCGCCTCCGGGGATGCCGAACACATCCTTAACTCCCAGATCCTCCAAAGACCGGACCAGCGCTTCGGCGCCGGTCATCTTCTCGCCGTCGACAGTGGTCTGCTTATCAGCCCCTCCGGTGTTTTTCGGAACGCCGCTGAAGGCCTGCAGAGGTGTTGGTAATACCATGATTCCTCTCGTATTTTCTCGTGATCGATCGGTATCCACGTACCTGCGGGCGCGTCGATGGGCGCCGCCGGACGGTGCTGCCGTCGCTCCGCTCGCCGTTTGTGTCAGCACTGCGGTTTCGACACATACTAAGCCCACATCGTACTGTTGATGCCTGTACAAAAGGTTGCATACGACCACATATTGGCGGCAAGATAAACACTCTCCCCCGAGCAAACGTTGTGCTGGTCCAGTGGACAAGTGATGTAGCAGCTGCTCGCATTGGCTATCAATACGGCTGGGTTGGTGTCAGGTTCAGGCAGTGTTAGTCACTCAGAACATGCCATGCCGCTTCAGCTGCAGCAAGCTGTGCTTTACGCTTGCTGGACCCTGTGCCAACGCCAACAATTTTGTCTGAATCACCAAGCATTGCTCGCGCAGTAAACACCTGAGCATATTCCGGGCCGGAAACTTCCATACGGTAGCGAGGTTCACCCAGACCTAACTGATGAGCTTTGACGGTGAGTGACGTCTTCCAATCGAGTGACGGACCTTCGGTAGCTACTTCAGTGAGAGTGTCATCAATCAGACGATGAATAACCGTGCGTGCGCCATCAATGCCGTGCTCCACAAAGGTTGCCCCAATTAAAGCCTCAACAATGTCACACAAAATAGAACTCTTATCGGCACCGCCATCATCGGCTTCACCGTGTCCAAGGAGAATATAAGGGCCAACATGTAACCGTTCGCGGGCAATTCGCGCCAGCGAATCCTCAGAAACCGCTTTGGCGCGCATTTTCGCCAGCTGGCCTTCCGTCATATCGGGGTGAATGGTGAACAGTGTTTCAGTCACCACCAGCTCCAACACGGCGTCTCCAAGAAACTCCAGACGCTCATAATGAGCCGTTCCAGGATGCTCATGCGCAAAAGAACGATGTGTGAGCGCCTCAATAAGCAGTTCAGGACTCAACGTGGTGCCGAGAGCATCAAGCAGTTCTTGAGAGGGCGACTGCGAAGGCGTAGAAGAACGTCGGGTCACGGGGCGCTGGTGTGGCAACGGAACATTCGGCGACGCATCAGAATCTGTTGCGGAATGGTGTAGCAACTTTTGCTCAGCAAGAGACTCAGTAAATTCGCCAGCTCGAGTACCATGATGATGACTCATAACCCCTCCTCGTTAATCTGCGTTCTACCGTACCCGTTTGCGTGCCCAGGCTGGCAATACAAAGCACGAACCGGTGTGGCGCCACAATGTGCAGTATTTCAACCTGCGACAGATACAACAAAACCCTGCCACCCGTCGATGGCAGGGCCAATGCCTGAAATTTGTCAGTCGACGCTCACTCAGCGTGGGTAGACTGAACGGCGCTGCGATAGGTGCGGCCACGGAAAGAACCGCAGCTCGGGCAGGCCATATGAGGCAGGGTTGGGGCGCCGCAGCTCGGGCAGGTCACAGTCTGCGCGGCGGACGCCTTCCAGTTCGCGCGACGCGAATGCGTGTTGGCGCGCGAGGTCTTGTACTTAGGCAGTGCCATTTTTTCCTCTATTTCGTTCGAACTAATGAGCTTAAGCGTTCGGTATCTTAGCGCACATGCCGTACAAAGTCACGTCACGTTGCACATTCGAGTCATCAATACCCCGTGGTTAAGCCCGCTCTAATATCGCTGTCTACTGTTCAGCGTCATGCTCCAGCTGCTCTTTGAACTGCTCAAGTGCGGCGAACCGAATGTCGGTCGTGTCGTGATGATGATCGGGTTCATCGTTGAGGTCTACTCCACACCGCGAACACAATCCCTGGCAGTCTTCGCGACACAACGGTTGTAACGGCAATGATTCCACCAAAGCATCGCGCAGCAACGCTTCAAGATCAGCGTACGCTCCATCGTTATTCAGCGGGTAGAGATCCTCTGATTCTTCCTCGCCTGCGACAATATCAACCTCTTCGTTGTTACCACCATTGCCTGCATCAGGCATGTCGTAAGGGAAGAACGCTGTTAATTGAACTGTCCACTCAGGATCTAGTGGTTTAAGACACCTCGTGCACTCGCCAACAAGTAAAGCTTCAGCTTGTCCGCGGAAAATCAGTCCGTCAACAATGGAGTCAAATGAGCCAGTGACATGTACATCGGATCCTTCATGGATGCCAACAATAGTGTCACCAATGCCGCTGGGAGCAGGAACAGTCATATCAATGCTTTTGCTGCGGCCTGCTCGTGATGCGACCTGCGCCACAGAAACGGACCATGCGGAATCTTCAGGGCGTGGCATTACTAGTCCTCCGTAACGGTGTTGTCAACTTGGGGAAGCTGTTCAGCTGCGGCCTTCTGCCGTTCATGTAATACTTTCAGACCGGCCTGCACATCGTGGTCAAGTTTGGCGAGCTGCTGGTGCAGATTCTCCATGGTGGTTGTGCAGTATTGGTCAGCGCCTTGCGTGAGTTTATCGGACTTCGCCTGCGCTTTGTCAATAATCGACCGTGCCTTCTGACGAGCCAACTCAGTGACGTTTTCTTGCCCGGCAAGGAATTGCGCCTGCTCATCAGCTTCGCGGATACGATCTTCCGCACGACTTTGCGCTGAAGCAATAATGGCATTCGCCTGCGTTTGTGCATTTTCCAACCGACGTTCTGCTTCACGCATAAGCGCAGAAGCGCGTTCCAGCTGAACCGGCAACATCTTTTTCAACTCCGTGAGTTGCTCGGAGAATTCCTCGCGATCCACTTTGATCAGGCCAGGGGAGAAGATACCGCATCCTTTGGCATCTTCCAGCAGCTTCTCTAACTGGTCGATAATGTCGTAAGCGGTGGTGAACTCCTCACGACTATGGCTCTCAGCCGGGTCAATAGTCTCGTCATCTTCCGTCTGCCGTAGATCAGGCATAGGTGGAATTAACGGCTTAAACTTGGGGTTTTGACCGTTGTCATCGGAACGCAGATAAGGCTCACTGGTCACTTCGTGCTCATTGGTGGCGTCGTCGATGTTTTCGGCAGGCTGTATTTCGTCGGCCATCTCATGCCTTCTCTTTCTTCAGTGCGTCACGAAGCATGGGTACGACGCAATCGGGAACCATACCGGTTACATCGCCTCCATGCCGTGCGACGTCTTTGACGACAGAACTGGAAATATGTTCCAGCACAGGGTCGGCTGGTAGAAAAATTGTTTCAACCCCCGACAGTTTGCGATTAACAAGCGCCATGCCGAGTTCTGCTTCGTAATCTCCGTTTTGGCGTAAACCCTTAACAATAACTGTGGCGCCGACTTGTCGGCAGTAATCGGTAATCAATCCGTCTGTCGATGTGACGCGAACATTGTTATATCCGTCTGCGTGTAGTGCGTTGCGAATCGCCTCAACTCGGGTAGCCGCAGAGAACAGTGGTTGCTTTGCTGCATTCACCGCTACAACCACATGCACTTCTGCAAAAAAACGCGTGCTGCGCTCGATTACGTCCACATGCCCGGCGGTCACGGGGTCAAACGAGCCGGGGCATACTGCGATAGTCATGCCTCCAGCCTACCGCGTGGTGAAACAACAGCGACACTGTAACGTGCACAATATCGGCTGATAGCTGCATTGTTGTGATTATTAGCGATATGCACATCACAGGTGTACACGGTTACAGGAAGTTATTGGCAAGGTTTCTGCAACCGTGCATACACGCATTCACAGGGTGGCAGTTGTATGCGATTACGGGTCGGCAGTGAAATGCTGGGGCTGGCTGTGTGATGCTGGGGCAGCTGTGGACTGATTGCAATTGTGTATGGAGATGGGTACTTGATGAC
>CAYQJZ010000003.1:50597-53311 GCA_964417995.1 uncultured Bifidobacterium sp. | reverse complement strand
AACGATGGAGCCAACACATGAGTAAGTTTTTTTATGACGACGCTGACCCTGTATCGCCGCTGTCGAATCCGGATCAAGGCACTGGAACATCAGTGCTGGAACGTCCACAAACCGAGGAACAGGTCGAGCACACAGACAACGGAGACTCCGACCGATTCTCACACTACGTATCCAAAGACCGTATTGCTGAGTCGCGGTTGACAGGGCGTCCGGTAGTAGCGTTGTGTGGCAAGGTATGGGTGCCGAAACACGATCCCTCGCAATACCCGGTATGCCCCGACTGCAAACGCATCTACGACGAGATGCGCGGTTTCTAATCTTCAGCGAGACTGTGCGTAATCGCGTGTGACCTTGTGTAATCGTTGTGTACTCAAGACCGACAGGTCATGCAACAACTCGATAACGCCGACTCAACCGGTTTAACAGGTTTTACAGGTTTTACAGGTTTTACAGCACAGTCGTTTCGGTAGGAATCACCGGCTCACCTTGCATCAGCGACTGCGCGGTAATTGGTAACTCAGCCAAGGCTTGAGCACGGTAATCGTGCGCTGCCATAATCGCGTCATGCCCCCGATACTGCGAGTCGATAGTGCCATGGTCAACAAAGGTGACGAGTAGATCTTTCCACCCGTCGCCAGGGCAGAAAGCAGCAAGCTGTTCTTCTGAGCCGGCAATAACATGCTCACAGTCAGCCAGGTTGTACTCGTACGAGCGGAAGGCCAGCTTACGGCCTGGAACAGTGGCCTTATCTTTAGACTTCTTAGCGACCGGTTGCATTGCACCGTCAGCGTTCTCGCGTTCAGCGAGTTTGTATACCATTGCGCACGTAGGAGCTCCAGAACCGGTAACCAGCCGCGTACCTACACCGTAAGAGTCAACGGGAGCGGTTTGCAATGCCGCCAACGCGTACTCGTCAAGATCATTGGTCACGGTAATGGTGGTGTTCGTGGCGCCAAGCGCGTCAAGCTGATTGCGTACACGTTGAGCAAGCGCGGCAAGATCACCTGAGTCGATGCGTACGCCGCCAAGTTCAGGGCCGGCCACGTCGACGGCGGTTTTTACTGCTTCTTCGATGTTGTAGGTGTCGACAAGCAATGTGGTGTTTTTGCCAAGTGCGTTGATTTGTGAGATGAACGCGTCGCGTTCTGAATCGTGCACCAGCGTAAAACAGTGTGCAGCAGTGCCGATGGCTTTAAGACCGTAGATTTGTGCGGCAAGGAGGTTGGCAGTGCCCTGGAATCCGCCAACAACAGAGGCGCGGGCGGCGGCGACAGCGGACCATTCGTTGGTGCGTCGGCCTCCCATGTCCATGCATGGGCGGTCTTTGGCTGCGGTAACCATGCGGGAAGCTGCCGAGGCAACTGCGCAATCGTAATTAAGTACCGACAACAACAGTGTTTCCAGCAGTGTGCACTCGCCGAAAGTGCCTTCGACCTGGAGAACGGGGGAATTGGGGAAGAACATTTCCCCTTCTCTATAGCCGGTAATCGTGCCGGAGAAGTGGAAGTTTTCTAGCCACGTTATCGTTTCACGACTGACAATGCCGCGATCGGAGAGGAATCGTAAATCGTTGTCGTTGAGATGGAAGTTGTCGAGTGCGTCAAGGATGCGTCCGGTTCCGGCAACTACGCCATAGCGGCGGCCTTGGGGCAGATGACGGGTGAAAATTTCGAATACGCAACGCCGGTTTGCTGTGCCGTCTTTGAGCGCAGCATCAAGCATGGTGTATTCGTACATATCAGTCATCAAAGCTGGTGAATAATCAGCCATGGCGCCCCTCCTTGTGAGACGAATTACTGCAGAAGCGTAGTGTTGTGCGCCGACCTTGCACGGTGATGGTGTCGTCGTTTGTACAAAGGCTTTTATAGGGGTGATATCGAGTGGTGTTGTAGGGGTGGTTTTGGTGGTTTTCGGGTTGCTTATGGAGGGTGTGTGAGCCGGCACAAAAAGGTGGATGTTTGTGTTGGTGAGTTGCGGTCGCGTGATAGGTTGAAAGGCATGGTTGAAATCAGAGACATGCTTGGTGATCGCACAGTATTGCGTCCAGATGGTCGCGCCGCCGACGAATTGCGCCCAGTGCGTATCACTCGCAATTTCACCGATGCTCCTGAAGGATCTGTTCTTATTGAATGTGGTTCTACTCGTGTAATGTGCACGGCTACATTCACAGCTGGTGTGCCACGCTGGCGTAAAGATTCCGGGCTTGGTTGGGTGACTGCCGAGTATGCCATGTTGCCGCGGGCCACAAGCGAACGTACCGACCGTGAATCAGTACGCGGTAAGGTGGGCGGTCGCACGCAGGAGATCAGCCGTTTAATTGGCCGATGCCTGCGTGGCGTTGTCGATATGAAAGCTCTGGGCGAAAACCAGATTCAGTTGGACTGCGATGTGCTGCAGGCTGACGGTGGTACAAGAACAGCATCAGTTACTGGCGCGTATGTAGCGTTGGTCGATGCTCTGGACTGGGCCGAACGGCACAACAAAATCCGTCATGCCTCA
Source organism: uncultured Bifidobacterium sp. (assembly GCA_964417995.1). Taxonomy (GTDB): domain Bacteria; phylum Actinomycetota; class Actinomycetes; order Actinomycetales; family Bifidobacteriaceae; genus Bifidobacterium. The sequence continues at coordinate 50,812 of CAYQJZ010000003.1, read as the reverse complement.
AAAGTGTTGAAAGACAGTATTTCCGCAGTATCAGTGGGCGTGGTTAACGGCGTGCCTGTTCTTGACTTGCCGTATTTGGAAGACAGCCAGGCTATGACCGATATGAATATTGCGATGACTGGTTCCGGTCAATTCATTGAAATTCAGGGCACTGCTGAGCATCGCCCGTTCTCACGCGACGAACTGAATGCACTACTCGATTTAGCCGCCAAAGG
>CAYQJZ010000003.1:45686-50497 GCA_964417995.1 uncultured Bifidobacterium sp. | reverse complement strand
AGAAACGGTAACAAGGAGAACAAATGACCACCATCGTTGTTGCCACACATAACGAGGGAAAATTGGCCGAAATACGTCGTATTATGAACGACAATCTCGGCTTGCGAGCTGCCGGTGTGGAATTGGTGTCTGCAGGTTCGCTGAATCTGCCTGATCCAGTAGAAACCGGCACCACCTTCGAGCAGAATGCACTGCTCAAAGCACGTGATGTAGCCGACCGTACCGGAATACCTGCAGTGGCTGACGATTCAGGACTGATCGTAGATGTGATGGGTTCCGCCCCTGGCATTCTCTCTGCTCGATGGGCAGGGAAACACGGTGACGACGCTGCCAACAACGCGTTACTGCTTGCACAGTTGACAGATCTTCCTGACGACGAGCGTACAGCGCGATTCCGTTGCGCAGCAGCCCTTGTAGTGCCAGACAATGATGGTGATATTGACATCGATGCTGAGGGTGGACGCCACCGTTCAATTGTGTATTCGGTAACACGTTCTGGCGAGATGCCGGGGATGATTATCCGACAAGCGCGAGGTGAAAACGGTTTTGGTTACGACCCGATTTTTGTACCGGACGATCAGCCGGAACGGTGCAATGCTGATGGTGAGCCGCTGACCAGTGCTGAAATGACTGCGGAAGAGAAGAATGCCATCTCGCATCGTGGTAAAGCATTACGCGCGTTGATGCCAGATATTGCTGAACTGGTGAGCTGACGAAACAAGTTAATGAAACGATTCGCTGGCTTACACAAAGCAGACTAACTTATATAATCGGGTTCAATGTGCGCGAGGTGGGACTCGAACCCACACGTCCGAAGACACAGGAACCTAAATCCTGCGCGGCTACCATTACGCCACTCGCGCGTGTGCGAAAACACTAGCAATCGTTGGTACGCTCGCCGTGGAATCGTTACGCGAAACCCTAGGCATTCGGTATTGCCGAGCCTAGGGTGGGAGAGCCACTTGACAGAATCGAACTGTCGACCTTCTCATTACGAGTGAGACGCTCTACCAACTGAGCTAAAGTGGCGTGGTCTCGTGGGATGCATTCGCAACCCACGCACAAGGAATAAATTTTAGAGCATTCTACGGATTTGTCCAGCTATGCCGTGTCGTTCAACAAGCCGAGATAGCAGGCGGGTATCAGGTGTTCTGCTCTGTTCAGCGCAAAGGATAATAACCGGTGGAATGCATACGTTTGCTCCATGTGACGGGTGTTTCCATCTTTTGCTGTGATCTGTCCTCTTTGATGGGTACCTTGTTTCAATGAAGACAACGGTACGGATTGACATTCGTGCCGCTTCAATCGGACAAGGAAAGGACCTCACCACCCATGGCCATCAATCCTCCTGTTGACGCCACCGCTACTGCGCAATGGGCTGCCCTGCAGAAGCACTACGACGAGCTGCAGAATGAGGGCATTAGCCTGAAACAGTGGTTTGCTGATGACCCCGAGCGTGTGGAGAAGCTGAGCTTCGACGCCGGAGATTTGCATTTTGATCTGTCCAAGAACCTCATCAAGCCGGAAACCCTCAAGCTGTTCGCCGATCTCGCCAAGGCTGTCAAGCTCGACGAACGTACCAAAGCCATGTATACCGGTGTTCATATCAATAACACTGAGGATCGCGCTGTACTGCACACTGCACTGCGCCGTCCCGCAGAAGACGAAGGTAAGTACATTGTTGACGGCCAGGACACCGTCAAGGATGTGCGCGACACTCTCGAACGTATTTACGCTTTTGCCGACAAAGTGCGCTCCGGCGAATGGACCGGTGTCACTGGTAAGAAAATTGACACCGTTGTCAACATCGGTATTGGCGGTTCTGACTTGGGTCCCGTCATGGTGTACGAGGCGCTGAAACCGTATGCTGATGCCGGCATTTCTGCCCGCTACATCTCCAACATCGACCCGAACGATCTAGCAGAAAAGACCAAGGGACTTAACCCGGAAACCACGCTGTTCATTATCGTTTCTAAGACCTTCACTACGTTAGAAACCCTGACCAACGCTCGCGGCGCTCGCACATGGCTGCTGGAATCGCTGAAGTCCTCTGGTGCTATCGATGGTTCTGACGAGAAAACAGCTGAAGCAATTCGCAAGCATTTTGTTGCCGTTTCCACCAACATTGAGAAGGTTGCTGATTTTGGTATCGACCCGCAAAACGCTTTCGGTTTCTGGAACTGGGTTGGCGGTCGCTACTCGGTTGATTCTGCCGTCGGTACTTCGCTGGCTGTGGTGTTTGGACCGGAGCGTTTTGAAGAGTTCCTGCACGGTTTCCATGTGATCGACGACTACTTCGCCAGCACGGCGTACGAAGAGAACGCCGTACTGCTGATGGGCATGCTGAACGTGTGGTATCGCAACTTCTTCAAGGTTGCTTCGCACGCTGTACTGCCTTACGACCAGTACCTGCATCGTTTCCCGGCTTATTTGCAGCAGCTGACGATGGAATCGAACGGTAAGTCTGTGCGTTGGGACGGCACTCCGGTTACTTGCGATACTGGTGAAATCTTCTGGGGCGAACCAGGCACCAACGGTCAGCACGCTTTCTATCAGCTGATTCATCAGGGCACTCAGCTGATTCCGGCTGATTTTATCGCGTTTGTTAACACGCCAAACCCGCTGAAGGACGGCGACCAGGACGTGCATGAACTGTTCCTGGGTAACTACTTCGCGCAGACCAAGGCTCTGGCATTCGGCAAGACCGCTGATGAAGTGCGCGCTGAAGGCACGCCGGAAGAGATTGTCCCGGCTCGCGTGTTCACCGGCAACCGTCCAACGACGTCAATTCTTGGCGTGGCCCTGACTCCGGCTGCACTTGGCGAACTGATCGCTCTGTACGAGCACATCACCTTTGTTGAAGGCACGGTATGGGGCCTGGACTCCTACGATCAGTGGGGTGTTGAGCTTGGTAAGCAGCTTGCCAAGGAGATCACTCCCGCAATCTCGCAGGATGACGAGGCTCTGGCGGCACAGGACGCTTCTACGCAGTCGCTGATCCGCTTCTACCGTGCACATCGCGAATTCTGATACGGCAAAGGCTGGTTGGTGTATTCTCCAGCCTGTTAGAGCTGTAACCTGGATTCGTTGAACAATTCGCTTCACACGGTTCGTTGAGAGCGAATTGTGTGAATACGTAACAGTGCTCCACCACCTAGGCTTGGGTGGTGGAGCACGTCGTTATGGGGAGATTACGAGGTAACTACGTAGGCATTGGTGTGTGTGCCTGCACGAGCATATTGTCACAGCGGTGACGGTATCGTGGTAACGAATGTAGGAATTGCAAGGAGGCATCATATGGTGGTTACGACATATCAAACCGACTCGCCATCAGCGTCAACGGTTTATATGACCCGAGACATCAGCCCAGCCGGTTTGATGAAAGCGTACAAAGCCTTAGGTGTTGAGCCACGCGGCAAAGTCGCCGTCAAACTCAGTACCGGAGAAGGCGGCAATACCCACTATCTCGATCCAAAACTCATTAAAGATCTCGTCCAACAGCTTGACGGCACCATCGTAGAATGCAACACAGCATACGAGGGCACGCGCAACGAGACATCAAAGCATTGGCAAACCATTAAAGAGCATGGCTTTATGGACATTGCTCCAGTTGATCTGCAAGACGAAGAAGGCGAGATCGAAATCCCTGTTGAAGGTGGCCGCCGTCTTACCGGAGACTTTGTTGGTTCACACTTCCCGAATTACGACTACTACGTGGTGCTTTCTCACTTCAAAGGGCATGTAATGGGCGGCTTCGGTGGCGCACTGAAGAATATTTCCATTGGTATTGCCTCGTCGCATGGCAAAGAACGCATCCACTCTGGTCAAGACGAAGCACTCAAAAACCCCTTCACTGGTGAACAGGATTCCTTCTTGGAAGCGATGGCTGAAGCAGCAACTGCCGTGTTTAATGAGCTGCACGGCAATATGCTGTTTATCAATGTGATGAATAACCTGTCGGTAGACTGCGACTGCGACGGCAACCCCCATGCGCCACAAATGGGCGATGTTGGTATTTTTGCCTCACTGGATCCGGTGGCTGTTGATCAGGCCTGCGTTGACCAAGTGTATATGTCCAACGACAACAACGGTCCGCTAATTGAACGTATAGAATCACGCCACGGCATTCACACCATTGAACATGCGGTTGATATGGCTTTAGGCAATCGCAACTATCAGCTGATTGATCTCGACGCTGAGTAAAAGCAAATCTGAGAATACTGAAGGAAACACAAATGTCTACGACGTTGAACACAACACGTGCACAATCCCTGCCATCAATACAAGTACAAGCGCTCGCCACTTGTGGTGCTGTTGCTGGCGCAGTGGCGTTGCCGCAGATTTTCCACGCAGTCGGAGCGGTGTCAGGTATGGGCACCGGTCTCGGTGAGGCGTTCCTGCCAATGCATCTGCCAATTCTTTTGGTGGGCTTACTCGCAGGTCCATATGCCGGTGCGGTTGCTGGCGCATTAGCACCGCTGGCCAGTTTCGCACTATCGGGTATGCCAGTGGCGGCGATGGTGCCGTTTATGATGATCGAACTTGCTGTTTACGGCCTGTCGATGGGATTGCTGCGTAATACCTCAATGCCAACAATTGGCAAGGTGTTTATTGCACAAATTGCCGGTCGTGTAGTGCGTGCTGCCGCGATTCTGATTGGCGTATATGCTTTCGGTAGTACTGTTGCTGTGGCAACAATCTGGACCAGTCTCGCTTCGGGTCTGCCAGGTCTGATTCTGCAGTGGGGCTTGATTCCTCTCATCATGTTCTGGGTGAACAATCGCTCTACACAGCACAATCAGTGAACAGAG
>CAYQJZ010000003.1:42094-45586 GCA_964417995.1 uncultured Bifidobacterium sp. | reverse complement strand
TCTCATCATGTTCTGGGTGAACAATCGCTCTACACAGCACAATCAGTGAACAGAGCGTTGCGCTGGTGCGGGCTGCTGTTTAGTGTTTGTTTAGTTGTTTAGCATTAATGGGCAGCAAACACCGTCGAAGGTAAGACCTGCAGCTGGCAAGCAGCAACCGTATGCCTGCATACGCGTGAAGTGACGGCCACTTCCTTCAGGGAGTGGCCGTTTACAAGTTAAGTAAAGAAATGGGTCTGCTCCAAGTGTGTCGCGGTGTGCCTGAGCGTGCTCTGCTGGACCAGACAAGCGAAACGTCTGTTCCAGGTTGTTGAGTGTACACCTGCGGTTACTCTCGGTAACCGTGGTGAGTATGTCTACTCCAGGTGTGTTGTGGGTGTGCTCTATGTGTGATGCTTACATCGCGATGTTTACACCACTATCAAGTGAAGCTTCCGATTATTGCGTGCGACAATGGAGAGATGCCGTCGTATGGCCAGAGCTTCACCACTCAGAACCCTATCGGATGAATTGGGACTAGAGCTGGACACACTTTTGCTCTATAAGCCACAAAAGGAGAATACATGAATGGTGATTGGCAGCGTGCACAATACATGTTGCAGGGCGATAAGACGTTAGGATGCGTTGCCTGTTGCGGTGGAACAACATTAACGGGAACAGGGCGAGGTGTTCGACCACTATTGGCATGGCTCGCCGAGGGGAAACGGTTAGACGGGTTTTCAGCGTCTGACCGTATTGTCGGCAAAGCAGCAGCAATGCTGTACATTACGTTGGGGGCTGTTGCTGTACATGGGTGCATCATGAGCGAAGCGGGATTAGAGATGCTCCAGGCACATCGTGTTGCAGTGGCATATGACGAACTGGTACCAATGATTTACAACCGTGCAAATACCGGTATGTGTCCAATCGAACAGTCAGTGCAATACATTAGCGATCCCACCAAGGCGGAACAGCCTATCCGTGCTGCCGTGGCACAGTTGATGGACGCTCAATTCTAAACAGTTTTCTCGCACTGTCTGGCTGAACAGCAACGTTCGGCAGGCCAGCGGAGTGCGGCAATGAGAACACAACAAAAAGAATGCGTAAGCAGCGCATCTTTGCTGTTGGCGTGTCCTGAAGATCAGGTATTATTGCGTCTTGCTGTGTCGGGAGGCAGGTTGCCGCATGGATCCACCTCCCATTAGGTCCAGTCGACCGGGTGTAATCCGATGTTCGGCGGATTGGCTGGCTTCCTTCAGGCAGACCTGTGGGAACAAGGATAGGGCGGCTGTAAGTGCCAATGGTGTACAGTGGCAGCCCCGAACCGAGGCGTTGGCATGCGGCAGCGTGGGAGGAATATTATGGTGAATGCTATTGAGGCGTTTGACGCCCAGCATCTCAAGCCGGCTGAGGAGATTCCAGACTTCCGTCCTGGCGATACCGTTGAGGTTAACGTCAAGATCAAGGAAGGCAACAACTCCCGTATTCAGGCGTTCACGGGCGTTGTTATCGCTCGTCAGGGTGCCGGCGTTCGCGAGACTTTCATAGTGCGCAAGATCAGCTTCGGTACGGGTGTGGAGCGTCGTTTCCCGCTGCACTCCCCGGCGATCGATTCGATCAAGCTGGTGCGCAAGGGTCGTGTGCGTCGTGCAAAGCTGTACTATCTGCGTGGTCTGCGCGGCAAGGCTGCTCGTATCGCCGAGCGTCGCGACAACAGCGCCAAGGCACAGAAGGCCTGAGCGTTTCGCCACGTTTACGCACTATGTGCGACAACGTAATGACGGTCCGGCAGGAAGAACCTGTCGGACCGTTTTATATTAATGCTCACTAAGATGGAGCGCGGAGCAAAGATACGGGCCATAGGTGAAAAAGTGTTGATAGTTTTCGCTATCTCCGCAGCTCAAGCCTTGCGAATATGCTCTGAAAGTTGGCCTATAGTCTAAGGGTGTCATCTGTATAAAGGAGAGACATGCAACCGCAGAGAACACGGATCGCTGATGACGATCGCGACCGGTATACCATCGCGGTGGCAATGCGTGGGGTAGATCCGACACCGTGTCCGAAGCATGCTCGAACACGTGTTGATACAGGATTCAGACAGCAGGCTTCGGTAAATACAGGCCAACCATCACCGTCGTCGCCTCGTGGCAGATGTAGGCGTCGGCGCTCCGAATACGATCAGGGATGGCGGGATGCCATCATTTGGTGCGGTATTCCAGTCATTATTGTTCTACTGTTGCGTATTTTCCTTTTTGGTTTCTACGCGATTCCTTCCGGTTCAATGAAAAACACAATCGAACCTGGCGATCGCGTGATCACTACCAAACTTGCCCCTGATTATATTGACTTGCAGCGCGGCGACATTATTGTGTTCCAGGACCCCGCCGGCTGGTTACAAAGTGAAAGCAGTAGCAGCAGCCTGCTTAGCGATAACTACCTTATTAAGCGTCTTATCGGTTTGCCGGGAGATATTGTCGAATGTGACGGCGCTGGAAGTCCGGTGAAAATTAACGGCGTAGCCATTGACGAAAGCGCTTATCTTCCTTCAGGTGTTAACCCCAGCGATTTCTCGTTCTACGTTGAAGTGACAGAAGGTTACGTGTTTGTCATGGGCGACAATCGCTCCAACTCTGCTGACTCCCGATACCACCAGAATGATGGCGCTAATGGTTTGGTGCCGATTAGCGATATTGTTGGCAAAGCCATAGCAACCTATTGGCCACTGAACCGCATTGGAGTGTTGGATTCACACCATGAGGTGTTTGCTGATGTTCCCGACGGTACCACCAGCGATGATGAGTAAAAGTGACGGTACTTTGAATATGAGCACACGAATATGAGCACACCGGTACACAAAACCACAGCAAGTCACACGTCATCTCGCAGTACAACGATCCGCGATACTCCAACACTGGATGACGAGCGTGACCTGGCCACAGACGGCTACGACCTGATTATTGGTTTTGACGAGGTAGGGCGTGGTGCGCTTGCCGGCCCAGTAATGGTTGGTGCGGCGGCTATCTGGGCGCGTGATCTCGACAATCTCGATGTGCCACAGGGCGTCGCAGATTCCAAAACACTAACCGAACGTCGGCGTGAAGCTTTATTTGACCCTTTGCAGCAATGGTGTGCGGCCAGTGCAGTTGGGCAAGCCAGCAACGCTGAAATTGACGACTGGGGTATTACCCACGCGCTTGGTGTTGCTGCACTGCGCGCGTTAAATGACATCGAACGCAGTCTCAACATTGATAACAAGACAGCAGCGAGCACGCCAACAGCAACGGAGGTAGCAAGGCTACGTGTAGGGGCTATTCTCGATGGTCCCAGTGACTATATCACTGCCGCATTAAACACTTTCGATGCGCCGGCAGTACCAGTGCCCGCACATGTGATCACCAAAGTCAAAGGCGATCGCCAATGTGCAACAGTGGCAGCAGCGGCAATTATTGCCAAAGTTGCCCGAGACCGTTTAATGGTCGATATTGCTCAGGGCAACCCTCTTTACGCTCCCTA
>CAYQJZ010000003.1:29428-41994 GCA_964417995.1 uncultured Bifidobacterium sp. | reverse complement strand
CCCGAGACCGTTTAATGGTCGATATTGCTCAGGGCAACCCTCTTTACGCTCCCTACGATTGGGTACATAACAAAGGCTACGGGTCTGCAACACATCGTCAAGCTATTGCCGAGCACGGTCCAACGCCATTGCATCGTGTCAGTTGGCATCTTGCTTAGCCCAGTATTACGGCAATTAGCGCGATAATAATAGGGCTGGTAACGGTACTGAGAAGAATACCGTCACGTGCACATGTTGTACCAACGTTGTACCGCGAAGCATAGTTGTACACGTTCTGCCCAGTCGGTAGTGCGGCAAGAACTACACACGCATAAAGAGTTGCACCACGGAACCCCAGCACATAATACGCCAACAGGAATGCGATCACCGGCATTACCAGATTCTTCAAAACAGTGGTGGCAATAGCGGTATTGCGGTCAGCGCGGTTCTGCATCGGATGCGCGCCATGCAGCGACATACCAAACGCCATCAGAATCATGGGCACAGCAGCATCGCCAATCATGTCAATTGGGTCGAACAAACAATCGGGAATGATATACCAGCCAACGTGATCAGAGATCAGCGATACTGCAACACCAAGAATTGAGGCAATCAACAACGGTTGGTGCAACGGTTGTTTAAGCACTTCGCGTACCGACACCTTACCTTTGGTTGTCATATCAAGCACCGTGAGAGCAACCGGCGTAAAAACGACCTGTTGCATTACCAAAATTGGTGCTACCAACGCCGGATTGCCCAGAATATAGGTAGCAATCGGTAAACCAATGTTGTTGGAATTGAGATACATCACATTGAGTGTGCCGATAGTGGCGTTAGCGGCATCCATATGGAAGAACAGACGGTTGAGAATCACAAAAATCACGCCAACGGCGGCCGCCGAGAAAAACGCCACAATAATCGACGAATGGAAAATATCAAGAATTGATTCCGTCGACAGAATGGAAAACATCAAGCATGGGCTACATACAAAGAAACTGAATCGGTTGAGCACCATTTGCGCGCTTGAACCACCAATACGCATGCGGGCAGCGACATAACCGGCAAGAATCACAATGCCGATAACGCAGAAACCCTGCAGCGCACTCACCAAACCCAATGCGATGTCCTTTCTTCACCTCGCCTCCAGTGTGTCATCAAAGCAGGGGTATTGCTGCGTTCGTCTCATATCTTTTTTCGTGGTTGTGCTCGTGCACACACGTACAACGAGGATCAGGCACAGAATGCATCTACAACTGTGGGTTACCTGTGTGCCGTATACGAGAGGAGACGGCCATGGGCAAGCGGTAGTCACACCTGCAAGTATGGAATTAATGACTGTGTTGTTGCGATGTAGCACGGTAGTCTGGTCGGTATGACCGATGAGATCACCGCGATAGGTTTTGCGCCGGATTCGTCAGCACGTGAGGCACTGGCTGAACTACTGGAACAGATTATGAGCGTGTATTCGGTAAGCGACAATGAACAACTGCTTGCCGACATGGTGGAGAATTATCTGCGTAGTCAACCGCATTTGACTGTGAACCGTCATGGAGACACGCTTGTCGCGTCCACATCGTTAGGCCGTGCGCAACGTGTGATCTTGTGCGGTCATCTTGACACTGTTCCTGTTATCGACAACTTTCCGCCACGCTGGTTGAAACCAGGCGATAGCGCTATTCGCGCTGATATTGCTGCCGCGCATCCGAACGAACGCGTGATGTGGGGGCGTGGAGCTACAGACATGAAAGCCTCGGATGCGGTGCTGTTATATCTTGCGGCTGTATTGCGTGAACCCGCCTACGACTTGACCTACGTGTTCTACGATCACGAAGAGGTTACTGCTGACAAAAACGGTTTACGTAAGGTTGTTGCCGCGCACCCTGAATGGATAAAAGGTGATTTTGCCATTATTGGTGAGCCAACCAATTGCGGTATTGAAGGCGGATGTAATGGCACTATGCGTTTTGACATAGTCCTCCACGGTGTTGCTGCGCACTCGGCTCGCGCATGGATGGGTGAGAATGCCATTCACAAAGCCGGTGAAGTACTGGCGAGATTGAACGCATACGAACCACAAACCATCACCGTAGACGGATTGGACTATCGCGAAGGACTCAACGCTACGCTGATCTCCGGCGGTACTGGCACCAACGTTATTCCCAACGAATGCCGTATTCACGTCAACTACCGGTTCGCGCCAGACAAGTCATTGGCTGAGGCCAAAGCTCTGATGATGGGTGCTGATGCGAGCGCTGAACTTGGCAATGGTGAACACACAGCAACTGGTGGAGTATTTGCTGGCTTCAATATCGAAATGAAAGACGAATCACCTTCTGCCCGCCCGGGCATGGATGCACCATTGGCGCGCTCCCTGGCCCACGTGGTGCGCGAACGCACTGGCAGTGAGCCGACAGCCAAACTTGGCTGGACTGATGTGGCACGTTTTGCATCTTTGGGTATTCCGGCAGTGAATTTAGGGGCGGGAGACCCACTGCTTGCTCACAAACACGATGAGCAAGTTCCAGAAAGTGATCTGGAATTAATGGCTGGTATTCTAACCGACTGGCTGAACTGAGTTGGCTCGCCCTAGCTCAGCCGAAGCAGCATTAAGTTAAAGCAATGACGGTCAAAATACCTTATTGCACAGCATCACGATCTGGTATGGGAATCACTATGGCTAGCGAGAAGATGTGATCAGAAGTATCCACCGTCATCTCGCCGCAGTACCGTTCAACCTGGCGTCTGATTGAGCGCATACCAAAACCATGGAAACGCTGATCGCCTTTAGTGGTCGCAGGCAAACCATTCACAAGTTGAATTGTCCCCGCGTAATAATTGTCTTCTTCAATATGCAACAGTCGCCCACTAGCGCGTACAGTCAACGAAATTTGCCGGTCATCAGTATTCGTCAGCAGCAATACTGCTTCGATAGCATTATCGAGAATGTTGCCGAATAATGAGTACACATCGGACCGGTTCATGAACGCGATAGCCGAGCCGTCTGCCATCGCAGTAATGGTGATGCCATGCGCAGCACAATACAAACTTTTCTCTGTAAGAAGGGTGTCGAGTGCATCATCACCAGTATCAAAAATGGAATCATAAATGCGAATAGCGTTCTCCATCTGTTCGACAGATTCCATCGGAATTGATGTAATAGGCACGGTGCCATCAACAGACAAAGAAGACTCTACACTGTACTCGTGCTGCTGTTGTTGTAGATCGCGTATGATTCGTTGCAGTGATGTCAAACCTTTGCGCACATCATGGAATGTGGTGTTAACCAATTCAATACTCTCACGGCTCATCTCATAATGCTGTTCTTTTAACGAATCCACCTGCTGAATAACAGCCAAGTCATACGCCAACCGGTCATTATTCGACGCCATCACCAAAATAACAAGAGCAAGCACACTACATAAACCGTCGTAGAGATAACACATTGTTTGTCCACGACTGCCCAGTGCTCCTTCGTCAATCAGTTCACTGATCACAAAATTGAACACCACCACAAACATCACCACGCCGATGGCGAAAGCCACACGTATTGGCGCATTACGGATGCGTTCGCTGTCGATAGTAAGGCGCCGCCCCACAACTATCCACGCCACAATGTAGATAACACCAAACACGATGACACGCCACGGCAATAGTCGCAAATCATACACGTACATCTCGTTACCCACTATTGTTTGCAACGAACGGAATAGCGCGAATCCAGCATGTTGCACCGAATAACCCATCGCCACAACAATCACTGATTCCAACCACGCCATCGAACACGCCCCATGTACTGCTGCCATTACGAGAGCCGCATACAGTAGAAACACCATATTTTGAGCGACAAACTCGCCTATGGCTACTGTTGAATTATTGAACAGAGCTACTGCCGTGTTAGAAAGCGACGTACCCCACCACCAGCGGAATACTCCGTGCACACAGGCCACCACAACAAGACCGCACGTTGCTGTCATAAAGCGTGTTAGATGATGGCGAATATGACCACGAAGAAAAAGTATGGTGGCAGTAATTAACTCCGTCAAAAATGGTAAGTAGTAGAACAGATTCGCCACATCGAACGGGTTAGGTAGAACGATAGGAGAATCTGTCATCGCTTCCTCCTGCATGGTAGCGGCTTAATGCCTCTAACAATGGCTTTTTACGTGAGCGAGAGACTGTCAGGTGTTGGCCATCCACGGTAACAATGGTGCCGTCTATTGCGCTTACCCATTCGAGATTAACCAGGCAATAACGACTCGACGCCACAAAATGATGCGGTTCAAGTTTTTCAGCTGCAGCTTTTAACGTTCCCCAATTGCGCCACACGCCGTTATCAGTGTGATACAGCACACTGTGACCGACTACTTCTACATATCTGACGTCATCAGAATCCAGAAAATGAATGTGATCGTCGGAACTAATCGCAATAGTGGTGCCGCCTCGAGTGTTGATAATACGCATCGCTTTACGCATAGTGAGCGCAAAACCGGGGTATTGCAACGGCTTAACAAGGTATCCGATGGCGTCCACATCGTAGCCGATGGTAGCGTATTGTGCCATTTTAGTGGTGAACACCAGCACGACGCGCGTATCTCGCGTGCGCAGAATGCGGGCTGTTTGCAAACCGTCGATACCGGGCATCTCCACGTCAAGAAACATCACGTCAAAGGGTTTGCGCCCCGGAACGTCGTACGCAGCAAGTAATGATGTGCCGTCGGTAAACGTCTCCACGGTGTAGCGTCTGTTATCACCACCGTGATCGCCTGCACAATAGCGGCGAATCATTTCTTTGGTGGCGGCCACGTCACGGGCATCATCGTCGACGACGGCAATGGAGACCTTGCGCATACCTGGAATTTTACTGATTCAGCTACGTTGTTGGAATACTGTATCAAGCCGCTTATGAAACCACAATGTCAGCTCATGAAAAGGCGGCATATAAAACATGACATTTTTTTACCGTGGAATAACGCACGATCGGCACTGGAACGCCGGTCACGCCCTGGATGTGAACGTACAGCAACGTGTGCTGACGTTCATGAACCGGCCTGTGGCGGCGTCGCCGCAGTAAAAACACGAAGAGAAAACCAATTGAAGAGGAGAAGAGCATGATTGGCATCAATATTGATGATGTAATCAACGTTCTTGCTTCGGTGAGTACGCAACTCATCACTATCGCTGTGGCGATTGTTGCAGCGTTGATTATTACTCTTGCTGTGAATCGGCGTACAGTGTCTTATGCGCCGGTACGCAAGCTGATCCACTCGGAAACATGGATTGCTGCAATCATCGCAGTAATTGTCGCTATCAGCATGATGCTCTTTGGACCGTTGAATACCACGTTGTCGCTGCTGTCTGGTGGAGGTCAACTCACCGAAGAAACAATGAATAATGCCAACGAATTGGCCATCGACATTCAAAGCGAAGGCATCGTCATGCTAGAGAACAATGACGATATGCTGCCGCTCACCGATACCAGCACTATTAACGTATTCGGATGGGCATCCACCAACCCCATCTATGGTGGTGTCGGTTCCGGTTCACTCAACGACCAATACGACATGACCTCGATTCTGGAAAGCTTGAATGACGCCGGTTTTGAAACCAACACCGAGCTGAGTGATTTCTACACTGATTATGCTGAAGATCGTCCAACAGTGAGTATTTTTAGTCAGGATTGGACTCTGCCAGAACCTGCAGCCTCCACATATTCTGATGAGCTAATCAGCAATGCTGTGGAATTCTCCGACACGGCGATGATTGTTATCTCTCGTCCGGGTGGTGAAGGCGCTGATTTGCCAGATCGTATGGGTGATATTCCGCAGACAGGCCCTGACGGGAATGCGGTAGAAGTCGACAGTGTTGAAGACGCTGAAGCTGGGCAGATGGATGACACCGTCGTTTACCGCAACAACTCTGCCGAGTACAGTGACTTTGAAGACAATCAGGGCTATCTCACGCTGTCTCAAAGCGAATCTGACATGATCGATTTGGTTACTGAAAACTTCGACAACGTTGTTCTTGTCTATAACGGTGCGAATACCTTCGATCTGAGTTTTGTTGAAGACTATGACCAGATCAAGTCAGTACTCTGGTGCCCGCCTGCGGGGCAGACCGGTTTTACCTCGCTGGGTGAGATTCTCAACGGTACAGTAAATCCTTCCGGTCATGCCACTGACACCTTTGTATACGACTTCTCGTTAACACCGTGGTACAACAACATTGGCGACTTCACCTACGACAATATGGATGAGTTCGCTGCATCATCGTTTACCGGCGACAGCCTGCCAACCTTCGTGAACTATGTTGAAGGCATCTACGTTGGCTACCGTTACTACGAAACCGCTGCTGAAGAAGGTGCCATCGATTACGATTCCACAGTGCAATATCCGTTTGGTTATGGCTTAAGCTACACCACTTTTGAACAAGAAATGGGTGAGATCAGCTATGACGGTACCACGGTGACTTTCGAAGTGACTGTGACGAACACTGGTGACGTTGCTGGCATGGATGTGGTGCAGGTGTACTACAACCCTCCGTATTACAACGGTGGTATTGAAAAGGCCAGTGCCAATCTTATTGCCTTTGATAAAACCGACGAGCTCGAACCAGGCGCTTCGCAAACTGTGACCGTGACCTTCGATATGGAAGATATGGCCTCGTACGATTATGAAAACGCCGAATGTTATGTGTTGGAGGCTGGTGACTACGGTATTTCCATTCGCACCGACTCGCACACAATTATTGACGAGCAGACAATCACTCTTGATGAAACGATCTACTACAACAGCGAAGACAACACTCATAATGGTGATGACACTGTGGCCACTAACGTGTTCGACGATGCTGCAGGCGATGTCGTCTATCTGAGTCGTGCAGACGGCTTTGCTAACTGGGATGAAGCTACCGCTGCACCAAGCGATTACTCCATGTCTGACGAGTACAAGGAGATGTTTGTTAACGCCTCGAATTACGTCAACGAGAACGACGATTCGGACGAAATGCCTACCACTGGTGCAGATAACGGTGTTGACTTGTACGAACTGTATGGGCTTGACTACGACGACCCGCTGTGGGACGACCTGCTTGACGAACTGACCGTCGATGAGATGGACACATTGATTGCCACTGCTGGCTACAACAATGCCGCTGTGGAATCCATCAACAAGCCGCAGCAGTCCGACGTAGATGGTCCGGCCGCACTGAACAACAACTTCACTGGTGTAGGCTCTATTGGTTTGCCGTCCAGTGTGTCTGTTGCCAATACCTTCAATGCTGATCTAGCTCTTGAGTATGGTGAAATGATCGGTGATATGGCGCATGAGATGGATGTAACTGGCTGGTATGCCCCTGCTATGAACATCCACCGCTCGGCATACTCTGGCCGCAACTTTGAGTACTTCTCAGAAGACCCGTTGCTTTCCGGCGTGATGGCTGGTAACGAGGCTCTCGGCGCAATGAATAAAGGCGTGTACGCTTACGTCAAGCACTTTGCGTTGAATGACCAAGAAACTAACCGTAACTCGATGATCTGCACGTGGGCAAACGAGCAGGCGATTCGCGAGATTTACCTGAAGCCATTTGAGTTGGCAATCAAATCTAGCGGTACTACCGCAGTGATGAGCTCCTACAACTACATTGGTACTACCTATGCGGGCGCTCATTCCGGTTTGCTCAACACGGTGTTGCGTGACGAGTGGGGTTTCCGCGGTGCGGTACTCACTGACTACTTTGGCGGCCTTGGTTACCAAGTTGGTGATCAGATCATCCGCAATGGTGGTGACGCGATGCTCGCTACTACAGACACCACCAACCATATTGAGGATGATTCAGCAACATCAGTAATTGCCATGCGCAACGCTTGCCACAATATCCTCTACATGGCTGTGAACAGCTGGATCTACGAAGATGGGCAGCCAGATATCGACACCCCAACATGGCAGTACATCTATTACGCCTTTGTCGGAGTGTTGGCCATTCTGCTACTTGGTGCTGAAGTGATCACTATCCGTCGCTTCCTCAAGCGTCGTATTGAATAAGCTACAGCACTTACCTCCGGTACACCGAAGCTCTTGACCGTGTACTGCCTCCTCCGTCACACGGTCGCGGTGAATCGGAATGCCTCTCATAAGGTGCGGAACCGTTGTTTTAACGGTTCTGCACCTTGTTTTGTTGTACTGCTTGGTCATATGGTGCGAGGAAGAACAACGTAAGCAGGGCAGCATCTCCTCGTATGAATAATGCACCAATGGTGCAATGGTAAGCCCGCCGTAGTGACTGGTGAATGAACAGTAGTCGAACAGCTGGTCGAAAATGTGTCATACTTAAAGGCGGTGGTTCTGCACGCCACCGGCCAAGCCTGAGATGGCGTTGATCCCCTCGCGTGAGTGTTCCGCGAGCGACGGTGTCCGCCATCACGTAGCTGAAGACTTTTTGTAGGGAGTGTGTCCCGGCGGGCGCTGCTGAGCGCGGCCACGGTGAGAGCGTGGTGTGACAACCGTATGGGGCCAGGAAACGACGACGTGGTGCAGCGCGTCGTAAGGAGCATTGTGCCCAGAGTGAACCATGAGGACTTCGAGGGTAATGAAGTCGTTGCATCGTCTGGTGAATCATCGACAGCGTCATCAACTAATACCGGTACAAGCGATACAACCAATGCAGTCAACACATCTGCGTCTGACGTTTCTATGAGCGAATCAATCTCAGTTCCGCGTCGCCGCCGTGGTGGTCGCCGTGTCACGCGAGGTGCCGGAGCTGCTGGAGCGAATCTTGAATTAAGAGTAGAGGATCACTCCACCCCACTTTTTGAAGAACCGCATCTGCCGTCTCGCAACGGATCATCGAATAATACTTCTGACAATGCGGCAACAGAAAACAGTTCAGCGCCAGCACGACGTACGCGTACACACCGTCGCAGTGCATTGTCGGACACTAACGATTCTGCGCTACCACTGTTTGACGAACCGACAACAGCAGAGCGTGCGCTGGGAGCAGTTGAATCACTGCCGGAGGGGCGTGAACCACGTCGCAACCCGCGACCGATGACCTCGCTTCTGTTCCAAGAGCCGGTGCTGCCGAGCGCACCTGTGCATGACGATGATTCTGATAACGATGAGCGTCCGCGTCGCCGCCGTCGTTCACGTTCTCATGATTTTCAGCAAGATCAGGAGAGTGTGCAGACCCGTCGCAACTCTGACGATATAGATCGTGATGAGCGCGATGATCGTGTTGAACGCAGTGAGCGCAATGGTCGTAACCGTCAGAGCGACGAGCGCAGTGAACGCGACGACCATGAGAACCGCGAGGATCGCGCAGAAACCGTTATTCGCCGTCGTTCCCGCAACCGTATTAAGAATGATGAGGCTGACCGTCGTGACGACTATCGATCCGCTCGTTTTTCAAACGGTAACGGTGATGGCAACGATAATGGCAACGATAACGATGACACCGATCGCGACAATCCTGCTTCATACTCTGACAATGGCGATTTTGACTCCATCGATGACGAGCCGCGTCGGTC
This sequence comes from uncultured Bifidobacterium sp., assembly GCA_964417995.1. Lineage (GTDB taxonomy): Bacteria > Actinomycetota > Actinomycetes > Actinomycetales > Bifidobacteriaceae > Bifidobacterium. Next base: position 32,495 of record CAYQJZ010000003.1, on the reverse strand, counting down.
ACGTCGCTCGCGCCGTCTAAACGCACAGGAGCGCCGTGCTGCCGCTGAGGTGGAACGCATTCAAGAAGACCTCGTTCTTGATGAAATCACCTATCTGCCGATTGACGAAGACGACAACCAGTATCCTGAAGAAACGCCAACGCGTTCACGTCGCCGTCGTCGTTCACGCGAGAGAAGCATTGAGGACGATCAGGTCGAACAAAACAACCACAGTGATCATGAGGACGCTCGCTTATCGCGTTCTCACGACGATCAGATGGACGACGACGAACAGACAGTAACGCGTCGCCGTCGCCGTCGCCGCAGTAGTTCCAAAACCAGTAGTGAAGAAGTGCTGCAAGATCAGCCGTTGACCCGTCGTTCTCGCAAACAGCAGTATATTGACGAGATCACTGACGTTGAAGGGTCTACGCGTCTAGAGGCGAAGAAGCAGCGCCGCCGTGATAACCGCCGTGAGCGCAGCCGTCAGAGCCAGATTATGGAACAGGACTTCCTTGCACGCCGTGAGCATGTGGAACGTCTGATGGTGGTACGCGAACGTGAACGTCATACGCAGATTTCAGTGATTGAAGACAACGTTCTTGTTGAACACTACGTTTCTGATATTCAAGAGGTCGCCACCGTTGGCAATATCTACCTCGGTCGCGTGCAGAACGTGCTGCCCAGTATGGAAGCGGCATTCGTTGACATCGGGCAAGCACGTAACGGCGTACTTTATGCTGGCGAAGTCAACTGGGACACCACTCGTTTGGAAGGCCAACCGCGGCGTATTGAATTGGCGTTCAAATCCGGCGACCCCGTGCTCGTACAGGTAACCAAAGACCCTATCGGCCACAAAGGTGCTCGCCTGACATCACAGGTGACGCTGGCAGGCCGCTTCCTGGTGTTGGTGCCGTCGGGCGGTATGACAGGCGTGAGCCGTAAACTGTCAGAACGCGAACGCGGCCGTCTGAAAGGTATTGTGTCCAAGATTGCGCCGAAAGATATGGGCGTAATTATTCGTACTGCTGCCGAAGGCGCTTCCGAAGAGGCAATTGTTAAAGATCTTGAGAATCTTATTCGTCAGTGGGAACGCATTACGGCCAAACGTGACGAATTCCTCCACGGCAAGAGGCCGAAGCTATTGCAAGGCGAGCCAGATGTAGCTATCCGCGTTGTACGTGATATTTTCAATGACGACTTCAGCAAGATGATTGTTGAAGGTGACAACGTGTACACGCGCATTGTGGACTATCTCGACACAATGGCTCCTGATCTCAAAGACAAAGTCGACAAGTGGGATCCAACCGAACATGACGGCAAAGACGTGTTCGACAAGTGGCAGATTGACTCGCAGTTGCGCAAAGGTATGGAACGTCAGGTTTATCTGCCTTCAGGCGGTTCGATTGTTATTGACCGTACCGAAGCGATGACGACAATCGATGTGAACACTGGCCGTTTTATTGGACGCGGTAAGTCTTTGGAAGAGACGGTAACACGTTGCAACCTTGAGGCTTCTGAAGAGATTGCGCGCCAGCTGCGTTTGCGCGATATCGGCGGCATGGTGATGATCGATTACGTTGATATGGTAATGCCTGCCAATCGTGATTTGGTGCTGCGTCGTTTGGTGGAATGCCTGGCGCGTGACCGCACTAAACACCAGGTGGCCGAGGTGACTTCGCTGGGATTAGTACAGATGACGCGTAAACGTATCGGTCAGGGCCTGGTTGAAGCGTTCTCAGAGGAATGCCCAACCTGCAAGGGTCGCGGCTTTATCTTGCATGATGAACCAACTGTTTCCGCCGACTTCGACGATCCCTATGCGATGAAGGGCGGCGATCCGTTTATTAAAACGAACAAGCATGGTCAAGGCACGCAGGTGCAGGTACCGCAGGGTTCGTCGCCGGATGTTAAAGCCAAACTCGCACAAATTGCGGCAGCAGCTGTTGCCGCAAACAATGCGTCGAATGAGTAACAGTCGTCACGTCAATCTGGCTTGACAGCCCAACGTTTACTCCCGGCGTGTCGGGTTGACACACTGCACGAATGCATTTGCGTTCGTACGGGGGTAGGTGTAAGTTAGTGAGTCGGTGTCTGGCCGCCAGGCTTCGCTGTGCCGGACAGAACAGCTTTTTGTCAGATAGCAAGGAACGGAATATGTACGCGATTGTGAAGGCCGGTGGCCATCAGGAGAAGGTCGAGGTCGGTGACGTTATCCTGGTCAACCGTCTCGATGCAAAGCTCGGCGATACCGTGGAGTTCCCGGTCGCCCTTGTGGTGGATGGATCGAAGGTAATTCTCGGTGCCAAGGATCTCGCTGATCACTGCGTGAAGGCTGAAGTGGTCAACGATTCGGCTAAGGGCCCGAAGATCAACATCATGAAGTACAAGAACAAGACTGGTGTAACCCGTCGTAAGGGTCACCGTCAGAAGCTGACCGCTGTGAAGATCACGGCGATCGCCTGAGTGTCTTAGTCTTAAGAAGGATCGAAAGGAACAGACATGGCACATAAGAAGGGTGCGTCCAGCTCTCGCAACGGTCGCGATTCGAATCCGAAGTACCTTGGCGTGAAGAAGTTCGGCGGTGAAGCTGTCGTCGCCGGCAATATTCTGGTTCGTCAGCGTGGCACCAAGTTCCACCCCGGCCAGAACGTTGGTATGGGTAAGGATCACACGCTGTTCGCTCTGACCGACGGCAATGTGAAGTTTGGTGTCCGTCACGACCGCAAGGTTGTTGACGTCGTCAACGCCTGAGTCGCGTAACGTTCTTAACTCAGCAGGCTGTGCTCATATGGGCATGGCCTGCTGTTTGTTTAACTGGTGCTGAGCTTGCTGGAATAACAACACATTGCGAGACAGGGGCACCCAGTAAGGTAGGCAGCTATGAGTGATTTTGTGGATCGTGTGGTCGTTCATGTTAAAGGCGGTGACGGCGGTAACGGCTCTGCTGGTATTAGGCGAGAGAAGTTCAAGCCACTGGCCGGACCGAACGGTGGCAACGGTGGTAACGGTGGTTCAGTAATTCTTGTGGCCGACCGCAACGCCACCAGTTTGCTGGACTACCGTTTTATGCCGCATCGCACAGCCG
>CAYQJZ010000003.1:19448-29328 GCA_964417995.1 uncultured Bifidobacterium sp. | reverse complement strand
ATTGCTGACGTTGCGCTTGTGGGGTTCCCCAGCGCGGGTAAATCCAGTCTGATCGCGGCCATGAGCGCCGCCAAACCCAAAATTGCTGACTATCCATTTACCACATTGGTGCCCAATCTCGGCGTTGTTGCTGCTGGTGATCAGCGCTATACCATTGCTGATGTTCCTGGGCTCATTCCCGGAGCATCGCAAGGCAAAGGTCTCGGCTTGGAGTTCTTGCGGCATATTGAGCGTACCGAAATCATCGCTCACGTTATTGATTGTGCGACGCTTGAACCCAATCGTGACCCAGTATCGGATTATGAGGCTATCGAACATGAACTTGCCGAGTATGCCGACAAACTTGACCTGCCATTGGGTGCGATTCCCATTCCGGAACGTCCACGCATTATCGTGTTAAACAAAGTGGATGTTCCGCAGGCTCGCGAACTAGCTGAATTTGTTAAGTCTGAGTTTGAAGGGAAGGGACTGAAGGTATTCCTTATCTCTACGGCTTCACATGAGGGGCTTAAAGAACTGAACTTTGCACTGTCGGCAATGGTTTCTCAGATGCGTGATGAGGTTGCGCGCCGCGATCAAGAGCATGAGCACGAGCGCGTAGTGATCAGACCGCTTGAACGTTCCGGTCGTCGCCGCGGAGCACAAACCTCTGGGCCAGGTATTGATTTTACTGTTGAACGTCAAGAAAACAACGACGGCGTGTGGTTTGCTGTTACTGGTACCAAGCCAGAACGCTGGGTTATGCAAACCAATTTCGACAATGATGAGGCCGTTGGTTACCTTGCTGACCGTCTCGCCAAGCTTGGTGTTGAAGATGAGCTGCGCCGTCAAGGTGCGCGCCCTGGTGACGAGGTGCGTATTGGCCGTGGCAGTCGTGCTGTAGCTTTTGATTGGGATCCCACCATCGCTGCCGGTGCGGAAATGCTTGACGGCACACAGCTTGGTTCGCGTGGTACTGATTTACGTCTGGAAGAGAGCGATAACCGTTCCCGCCGCCGCACCAACACTGAACGCCGCCGTCAGTATCACGAGATGATGGACGCACGGCAAGCTGTTCGTGAGGCAATGGCAGCTGAACGCCGTGCCGGTCACTGGGCTGACCCGAGTGTGGACGATGATCCGCATGACACTACCAGTTTGTTTGGCCGCGGCGAGAACAGTGACGAACAAAACAACGAGTCAAATAACCGGAGTGACGAGCAGATCAGTGGCCAGCACATCAGTGATGGTAGTGAGGACGCCTGACTGTGAATACGCCATCGCAATCTGACGTTCGCCGGCGTATTGCCGAAGCACAAACTATTGTCGTTAAGGTCGGGTCGAGTTCGTTGACCACATCAACTGGTCATCTTGACACCACAAAGTTGGACTCGCTGGTAACGGCTGTTGCGCAAGCGGCATTGATGGGTGCGCGTATTGTGCTTGTTTCTTCCGGTGCTATTGCAGCTGGTTTTGGCCCGTTAGGTTTTACTGCCCGTCCTGACGATGTCGTCACGCAGCAAGCTACGGCGTCAGTCGGGCAAGGATTGTTGATGGCGCGTTATGAGTCGGCGTTTGCACGCCGCGGTATTCGTGTTGGACAGATTCTGATTACTGCAGAAGACACCACTCGTGCTTCGCAATATCGCAACGCCCGACGTACGCTGAACCGATTGCTGGAACTTGGCGTTGTGCCAATTGTCAACGAGAACGACGCGTTGGCCAGTAACGAGATTCGTTTTGGAGACAATGACCGGTTGTCGGCGTTAGTGGCGAATATTGTGCGCGCTGACGCTCTTATTCTGCTCACCGATGTTGACGCGTTGTACACTGCGCCGCCGTCTGCTCCAGAGTCACACCGTATTAGCTATGTACCCAATGTTGCAGGTGCGTTAGAGACTGTTGAGGTGGCAGGAAGTACGTCAGGTGTAGGAACCGGCGGCATGGTAACCAAGCTGGAAGCCGCCCGCGTAGCCACCTCTTCCGGAGTGCCAGTAGTGTTGACAAGCGCCAATAATGCTGGTCCTGCTTTAATGGGAGACCCTGTGGGCACGGTGTTTGCGCCAGTGCATGATCGCGGATCGTCACGGCGATTGTGGATTGGCTATGCGGCAGAACCGCGTGGGGTGATTGTTGTCGATAATGGTGCTGCTGAGGCTGTACGCGGTGGGCATGCAAGTCTTCTTGCTGCTGGTGCTGTAGAAGTACACGGCAGTTTTTCGTCCGGCGACCCGGTGTGGATTGACAGTGACAATGGTGAGCATATTGCTCGAGGCTTGGCATCTTTCGACTCGGAAGAAATTCCACAAATGCTTGGCCGAACCACTGCTCAACTCCGACGATTCCTTGGTGAGGATTATGCTCATCCCCTGGTGCATCGCGACAACTTGATTATTGTTTAACCGGTTGCTGAGTATTTCTCTTACTGCTACGAATACTCCACCATGTGTTGGTTATGACACAGTAATCGTGACAACAGTCATGGCTGTTGTATGAACATGTGTGAACAATACGCACATGGTTGTTTGCAATGTGGTCGTTAACGGTTTAGTACCCCCGTTATTCTCTGTGCATCGGGATACGATGAAAACCATGAGCACGGCAGACTGGCAGACTCTCAGTAATCGCATTAATAATGTGGCGCCAAGCGCTACTCTGGCCGTTGATATTAAAGCCAAAGCCATGAAATCTGCCGGTGTTGACGTTATTGGTTTCGGCGCAGGCGAACCAAACTTTCCAACCCCTGATTACATTGTTGAAGCTGCCGCAGAAGCGTGCCGTGATCCACACAACCATCGATATACGCCAACAGCAGGTTTGCCTGAATTACGTGCCGCCATCGCAGAAAAAACACTGCGTGACTCTGGCTATATGGTCTCTGCTGATCAAGTAGTAGTGGCTAACGGTGGCAAACAAGCCGTATACGATACCTTCCAAATTCTGCTCAACGACGGCGATGAAGTGATTATTCCAGCCCCGTATTGGACGAGCTATCCAGAATCAGTGAAGCTGGCGGGTGGTGTGCCGGTAAGTGTTTTCTCTGGCGCTGAGCGGGGGTTTGAACCTGATATTAACGCCATTGAAGCGGCTCGTACTGAGCGTACGAAAGCCATTATTGTCAACTCTCCGTCGAACCCCACCGGTGCTGTGTGGAGTCAAGAAACCATTGAAGCGATCGGACGCTGGGCCGTTGACCACCATATTTGGGTTATCTCTGACGAGATCTACGAACACCTCAACTACGACGACGCTCACACAGCATATATCGGCAAAGTCGTGCCCGAAGTACGTGACCAGCTTATTGTGCTTAATGGTGTGGCAAAAACCTATGCAATGACTGGCTGGCGCGTTGGCTGGTTGATTGCACCGCAGCCTGTGGCCGCCGCAGCAGCCAAGCTACAAGGGCATATGACATCGAATGTAGCCAACATTTCGCAACGTGCCGCACTTGCTGCCGTTGCTGGAGGATTGTCAGCCGTGCACACCATGCGTGAAGCCTTCGACGTACGACGTCGCACAATTGTTAACAGTTTGAACGCCATCAACGGTGTGCAATGCCCCACGCCAACTGGCGCATTCTACGTATTTGCTGATGTGTCAGCGTTACTCGGCCATCCAGTTGGGCCGCAGGGGTCTACAGCAGCCACGTCGGCGGAACTCGCAACATTGTTGCTTGAGCAGGCACATGTTGCCGCAGTGCCGGGAGAAGCGTTTGGTGCTCCCGGATACCTGCGCTTTTCTTACGCATTGGCTGATGACCAAATCGTTGAAGGTATGCGCCGTTTCCGCGAATGGGCAAGTTGACCCTGCCCGCAGAACACGCCGCCAGACCGCGAAGCTGATGGGTTTTTGTGGACCGCACAGTAAGCAGGTGGACGAAATCGGCAGGTACCGCTAATATAACCTCTTGGCGGTTTTGCCTATATGTCGTATAGTTCAGAGCTATCCGCTATTATGGGCAGAGTTCACCATAGGGATGTGGCGCAATTGGTAGCGCAACGGTCTCCAAAACCGTAGGTTGTGGGTTCGAGTCCCGCCGTCCCTGCCAAGGAATCATCGTGACAGCCAAAGCAAAGGACGGATATGGCAAAGAAAGACAAAGGTGGCGAACGCGTCAAAAAGCCGAACGTCTTTATGCGTATGGCGGCCAAGAAGAAGGATAAGAAGAAAAAGAAGCGTGAACGTGCCAAGAAGCCGAATATTTTTGTGCGCATCGGCAGGTTCATTAAGCAGATCATTGACGAACTACGTAAAGTCGTCACTCCTACCGGCAAGGAACTTGTCCTGTGGGCGCTTGCTGTGCTCATCTTCGTGCTGCTTCTGATGGCGTTCGTTACCGCCATGGATCTCGGTCTGGGCAAGCTCACCCTGTGGATGTTCGGCTGATCGACATAACCTGAAGGTGAATGCATGACGGACGAAGTGAACCTCAATAACCTTGACGAGCTTTCCAATACTCCAGAAACCGGTGACGATATGCCGGAATCAGCAGAGGAAGTCGTAGAATCTTCAGATACTGCAGACATTACAGACACTGCAGAGTCTGAGACTGCTGCGACAGAAGAACAGACTGAAACTGTTTCTGAACCTGCCGTAGAGAGCACCAGCGAACAGTCTGACGACGAGCTGGACGCTGGAACGAAGGCTGTTAACGAATTTTCCAAGAGCTTGCGCACTCTTGACGGCAAGTGGTATGTGCTTCACACCTACTCCGGTTACGAGAAGCGCGTGAAGGCCAATATTGAATCTCGCGTTGCGAGCTTCGGTCTTGAAGACAAAATCTTCCAGGTCGAGGTGCCGATGGAAGAGGTTGAAAAGCACACTGACAAGGGCAAAAAAGTTATCAGCCGCGTGCGCGTGCCCGGTTATGTGCTGATCCGTATGTGGCCAGATGACGACGCTCGCCGTATCGTCCGTGAGACTGAAGGCGTGACCGGTTTTGTTGGTCCGACCAAGGAACCAGCTCCGCTCAGCCGCAAAGAAGTTGTTCAGATGATGGCTCCGATGATCGCCTCTGAAGCGCTCAAAGAAGCTGGAGACAAGCCCGCAGCTGCCAAGAAGCGCACTGTCGAGGTTTCCTTTGCTGCTGGCGATCAGGTTACCGTTACTGACGGCCCGTTCACCACAATGGCCGCTGTTGTTTCCGACGTGGAACTGACCACGCAAAAGCTCACCGTGCTGGTGTCGATTTTCGGTCGCGATACACCTGTGGAATTGGGCTTCGATCAGGTAGAGAAAATCAACTGATCTGGCGTCGTCACGATATAAAAGACATAAGCGTTAAAGGCCACTGCTCGTGTAACACGACGGTGGTCTTTTCTTGTACCGCTACGGGCATGTGCAAACTGGATATAGTTCCGGATGTGTTGATGGTTTTTGGCCTATAGCCCTGCATGGCGCTGTATTGCACCGTGTTGCTGTGCTGCTGGGGCATTGCTGCACCACAGCATGTATTGTCCGCTGCCGCCGACATAATGGGAAGGCTTGTGTCTGGAGGGGTAACCCGCTAGCACAGCACAGCAATAACCGTTGCGGGAGGAGACCGCAAATCGGCGTGCCTACGTACAGTGAGGCCTACGATTCGTGGCGACCGTTAGCACCGCTTCATAGAAAGAAGAACCATTTATGGCTCCTAAGAAGAATGTCTCAGCGCTGATCAAGCTCGAGATTGAGGCCGGCAAGGCTAACCCGGCCCCGCCGCTGGGCCCGGCACTGGGTTCGCATGGCGTGAACATCATGGACTTCTGCAAGGCCTACAATGCGGCCACGCAGGACAAGATGGGCCAGATCATCCCTGTTGAGATCACCGTTTATGAGGATCGCTCCTTCACCTTCGTTCTCAAGACCCCGCCGGCTGCAGCTCTGCTCAAGAAGGCTGCTGGCATCCAGAAGGGTACTGAGAATCCGCTAACCCACAAGGTTGGCTCCGTCACCAAGGCTCAGATTCGCGAGATCGCCGAGACTAAGATGCCTGATCTGTCCGCGCGTGATATCGAAGCCGGTATGAAGATCATCGAGGGCACCGCTCGTTCGATGGGCATCACGGTGACCGACTGAGAGGAGAAGGACAGATGGCTAAGCATTCCAAGAAGTACCGTGAAGCGGCCGAAAAGATCGACCGTAACAACCTGTACACCGACGCCGAAGCTATCGCTCTGCTCAAGAGCATGCCGGCATACAACTTCGACCAGTCTGTCGAGGCTGTGCTGCGTCTGAACGTTGACCCGCGCAAGGCTGATCAGCTGGTTCGTGGCACTGTCAACCTGCCTCATGGCACCGGTAAGACCGCCAAGGTCCTGGTGTTCGCTCGTGGCCCGAAGGCTACCGAAGCCACCGAAGCTGGTGCAGACATCGTTGGTGATGATGATCTGATCACGCAGGTTCAGAACGGCTTCCTCGACTTTGATGCCGTGGTTGCTACTCCGGACATGATGGGCAAGGTCGGCCGTCTCGGCCGTGTGCTCGGTCCGCGTGGCCTTATGCCGAACCCGAAGACTGGCACTGTGACCATGGATGTGGCTAAGGCTGTTGCCGACATTAAGGGCGGCAAGATTGAATTCCGTGTCGACCGTCACGGCAACCTGAGCTTCCTGATTGGCAAGCTCTCGTTCGATGAGAACGCTCTGGTTGAGAACTTCAAGGCTGTGGCTGAAGAAGTTCGCCGTCTCAAGCCGACTACGGTGAAGGGCCGCTACATCACTAAGGCGACCATTACATCGACGATGGCACCGGGCGTGCCCGTCGATCCGCAAACACTTGCCTGAGAAGAATCAGGTTACTTTTTACGTGCATGGCTCGCGTCGCAAGGCGCGGGCCATGTGCATTTATGCTCTTTTGAGCTGCTGCGCGTCGATCATCAAACCAATAGCAATAGCAGTCTGTAACACATAAGCTTCGCGTGGGTCTGTGGCATCCCAACCCGTCGTTTCTGACGCCCGTTTGAGCCGATAGCGCACAGTATTCGGGTGCACATTCAGTTCCTTGGCCGTGGTCTCTAATGAGTTGCCAGAGCGCAAGAATGTTGTCACTGTACTGAGCGTAGGATCGTCAGCATTCGTGCCTTTTAAACTGAGGTACACCGTGGAATACAGCTCGTCACGAGCATCTTGATCACCGAGAAGGGCACGTTCCGGTAGCACGTCATCTGTGCGCATAGGTCGAGGCAGTTGCGGCATTGCTGGTGTGGCAGCAAGAGCGTGCAGCACTCCACACACGGCACGAGACGCTCCCTCTACGCCAGAGCGAACCGGCCCTAAACACAGTGGGGCATCGCTGCTAAAAGCCGACGATACGGCCGTACACGTCACTTCGGGGGTGACCGCGCTACGTACGGCAATCAACGCCACGCATACAGAATCGCGTTGACCGAATAAACACTGTTCACTGCCCAGATTATGCACCGCTGCACGAACCTGCTTTACTGTTGCCGCATACCCTTCAGCAGGCATACCCGCGATGGCAAAGCATGAGAAACCATCTTTCCATCCCAGTACGCGCATTAATGACATTACACGTTCGTCAGCCACGCTGTCGGCTAAGCATTCAAACACCACTGCTTCAATATTTCCGTCGTTGTGATCCTGCAATAACGACAGAATGTCATCGCCAGAGTTGCGGGCATGGCGACGTCGCGATTTTGTCCACACAGAGGGTGTCATAGTGTTAACCTTAGCCGTCTTTTCTTGTTCGCACGCAGAAGATAGTCAGATGCAGCGTCCGCGGTGAGTGTGTGAGCCACACGCAATCGTGGCGGTGATATGGTTACAGCTTCAGAACTTGTTGCGTCTGTGTCTGTGTCTGTACCTGTACCTGCATCTGTGTGTGCAGCTGCTGTTGGTAACGATTGTGTGTTGCGGTTGCTGCCTTCATCTGGCGAAGTATTGCCACTTTTGTGTGGAGAGACGGTATACCGGTCTCGTATAAAGCTCAGACATAGGAATCCAAAAACAAAGGCCACTGGCAACATATGTCGTTCAAAATTATTCGCTGGTGCTGTCACCATCACGCCCATGAGCAGCAGTAAGGGAATATGCCATACCAGTGTGCGCCACCGGCGCAAAATTACTTCTGCTGCACCAATGAGCAACGTCAATGACACGTACAGATTACCGTGTGTCAGCCAGCCAAGAACAGGAATGTCTCCCCAACCACTAGCGAAACCGGCGACTGCATTGCGCCAGTCATGACACCAGTTTTTAATCCACGTGGTCTGCTCCTGCACATACGCATTATTCACGTAATAATCCATCGAGACATATGGCTGCGCAGTGACATCGAAGTAGCCATAGCATTCTGCTAAAAACGCGTCGAGTGCAATCACTGGATTTGCTATCACAATTTCCAGCCATGCGCTGTTGAACTCCTCCATATCCTCAGCGGTTACAGTGCGCCACTTGTAGCTCACCTTCTTGGACTGAATACCCGAAGATTTAACAGGGTCGGCATCATCTTGCTGATAGGCAATAGCCATCTGATCAAGATTAAATATCGGCTCAAGTTTTTCTTTGGCTGATTCAGGAATGCCATCCGGGTTGAGTTTGGCAACGCGTGCGATCTGCTGCAATTGGATACCACGGCTCTCGATCGGGTCTCCGCTGATAATGGCACCAGACGAAATAAGCAGTGTGACTCCACCGTGGATAATAATTGTCGGCAGCAGCAAGGCCACAATATAAGTGCGCCAACGTTTACGGTCAGCAAGCAGTGCGAGTACAACCTGTGCAGCAATGATGTACCACGCGTATTTTGCTGAAATCAGCATTACGCATGATGCCGAGGTAAAAGCGATTAGACTGCGGCGAGCCAGCCGTGCAGGAAGTCCGCCTGGCTGCATCTGGTCACGTGTAACATGCAACTCATACCACAAGCCAAACCACCAAACGAACGCGAAAGCGAACAACGGTGATTTAGTCAGCGAAATTGTCGCAAAGACAGCGAGCGGGCAAAACATAAAGAACAACACAATAAGAAAACGTGACAGGCTGCCCGCCGGGATAACAGCATCTTGAACCGCAGTAACAGGAAGTGCAGCAGATGCCGTACGTTGATGCTTAAGGAAGGGAATACGCTTCGTCAACCTTCCAATTGCAGATGTGCTGTCTGGTGTTTTCCCGGTCTTGCGTAATCGTGCCGTGATCTTGTGTCTCGTGTTGGCTTGTGTTTTATGGGTTCGTGTTTTATGAGCGTTTGTTGTAGCGTCTTCTGTATAGCGCTTGAGAAAACCCAGGTTAAGGAATCGGTCTGCCGTGGACGCGCAGCAGAATGCCGCAAACAGATACTGGGTTGCCGACAGTACTACATAGCCTGCGTCGTTTGAGCCGCTGAAAAAACGTGAAACAGCGGCAGTAGCACCGTAGATAACAGTGAGCACAATATTGTGCTGGTCAGTCAGATATGTGGGATTGTCAGGCCACAGATAGTGTGCCGTAGGGTAAATATCCATCGGTACGAACGAGAAAAACCCGATATATGGCTGATCAATACCCGTCCACTGGTTCCAGGCCCAGCTAAATTCGCGAATCTGCGAACGAATATCAGCACCGAACGCCGTGACCAGCGTGGTAGGTATCCACAACCATCCGATGATAAAAATCAGCAACAGTTTCCACCATCGGTTGGTGGCTTTAATCATCAGACGGCCGAGAAAAACACTCATGCGGTGAAAAACAGCACTACGATGAGTGTTTTTTTTCAGGAGGTTACGACGTGGCGTTGCCTTACGTGAAGGTGCAGTATTCGTCGTGGTATGTGCACACTTGTGCGTGCGCACACACTTATGCGCGCGTGCGCGTGCACGTACTGTCTGCACGTTGCCTGGTGTAGGTGTATGCGTTGTGCGGCGTGCTACAGGCAGGTGAGTGCGAATTGCAGCGGGGAGCAGTTTCTTTCCAGATCCCACACG
>CAYQJZ010000003.1:8102-19348 GCA_964417995.1 uncultured Bifidobacterium sp. | reverse complement strand
CAGGCAGGTGAGTGCGAATTGCAGCGGGGAGCAGTTTCTTTCCAGATCCCACACGAACCAGTGCAATAACAATGCACAGATAAATAACAAACGACACAACAAAGTATGCAGTATTCGCCCACGACCAGTCAGCAATTGAGCCTTCATCCCAATACAAGGGGCCCACTGCTGTACACAATGCCATCCATAGGCAGGCTAATATTGCCAGCATCCAGCGTGCGCAGGCTCCTAAACGAGCGCAGCGGCTAGCGGGCCGTGTTGCTGCTGATGTGGGCGCATTGCAACTGTCAGGACTGGGACTGCTGCCAGTATCGACAGCAATGTGAGCGTTCTCTGGTGACGGCGTATTCCGCGGTTGCTGGCGTCGGCCACATAAAGAAAGGCGCGCTGTAGCGCCGTCGGAAGAAACGTCGGTCATGATCGGCATTCTATCGTGAGCAGGTGAGAGCGGCAGTCAGCGCTAGCCTAAAGATATGACGACGATGACGAACAGTGCGCAGACAGTATTCCCCTGTACATACAACGTGGCTGATCTTGTGGTATGGCATAGCGAGGTTGACTCTACCAACACGGTGGCACGTCATCTACTGGCTGACGGTACTTTATCCACGGTAGACACACTGTCGTTGCCTATAGCTGTTATTGCGGCAGATAGGCAGACAGCTGGGCGCGGACGGCTTGGCCGGCAATGGGTTTCACGAGCGGGGGAATCCTCAACGTTAACCTATGCCACTGTTGTTCCTGCTTCTATAGCGTTGGACGAGAGCATAAACGGCTGGTTACAGATGATTGCTGGTCTGGCATCTGTTGACGCGATTCGCGCAGTATGCAGCGAAGCAGAGGCACAACCTGTTCACAGTGATTGTTGTCGTGATGATTATTACCCTGATGACTGCCGTCTTATGCTGAAATGGCCCAACGATGTGTTTCTCCACAATCACAAGTTAGGCGGTATTCTTGCCGAACTGGTGCCGTTATCAGCATCAGCATCGACCGGTGCAGCGAATGTCACACATGACGGCGATGACACATCTGAAACATCGATGATTGGCATATTATTCGGTATTGGACTTAACCTTGGCGTTCCTGCTAACGAGCTTCCTACAGAATTATCAACATCGTTGCAACTACACAGAACGCCATTGCCAACAGTTATTGATCTGCGTGACAGAATCGCCGTACAAACCGTCACTATATTGCGATCTCGTTTAGAACGTTTTATCACCAGTCCACAAACAGAAATCGAACAATTGCATCGTGAGATTCACACACAGTGCTGGACACTCGGCAGAAATGTTAAAGCACAATTGGCTAACGGCTCCGTACTGCACGGTGAGGCCGTATCAGTGAATAATGATGCCTCTCTAATGATTCGAACTACTACTGGTGAACTGCACATAGTGCGTACCGGTGATGTCGGCGTTTTATAGTTACAAAGCAAAAGAAAAGGAAGCACGACAAACACGTCATGCTCCCTTAGCTATAAAACGTTCTAAGATCTAGCGCAGATGTATAAGGCCCGCGGCAGTAAGTGAAGCCACCGCTGCTTTAAGTAAATCTCCAACAATAAAACCAGAGGATGCAATGGCAACGGTGGTAAAGGACACGCCGGTCAATGCTGACTGGATAGTGAAACCAAACAGGTAAACAACGGCGATGCAGCCAAGCAGGGCAGCAGCGTAATAGCGCAGAGCAGTCACGATTGTGCCGCGTACTCCATTGCGATGCTCACGACCTTTAAGAAGCCCAGTGACGATCACACCGGGCAAGAACCCGATAAGGAATCCAGCACTCGGACCAAGCAAAGACAGCGTGGAACCGCCGCCTGCGAATACAGGCAGTCCAGCTGCTCCTGCTGCAAGATACAGAGCTACTGCAGCAGCAGCCTGGCGCCACGACAGCATTAACGCGGCCAGCATGACAACAAAAGTTTGCAACGTGATTGGTACAGGTGTTCCGGGAATCGGAATCTCTCCTGCGGCTGCAGCAGCCCACAACAGTAAAGCTGCAATAACAGGCTTGACAGCGGAGGAAGCCAGACGGCGAAGATTCTCGCTGATAGCAACAACATGAGCGTCCATGGGAACTCCTTTATACATAGACTCCTTAAAGCCGTCTGCTTGGCGGCTCAACACAAAGCGCGGTACGCACACAAAAACAGGAAAGAGGTCGTTTCCTGAGCTGATGTGCAACAGTCGGCTATTGTAATGACACTGTTGTGAGTCAGCATCGTGGCAACAAACAAAAAAATAGCTGTTGTGTTGTGACTGCTGCTGGAGACGGCCTGAGACCAAGCCGCAAAACAGTCAAGTTTGTGGAACGCGAACAAAACCACCGAATGAGTTTTGTAGATTCATTGCTGACGTTGGTCGCACCCATCGGGATATGTTTGTGTTTTATGGGCAAACGCATCAACAAAGTGTTGGTCGCGAATCGTGGCGAAATCGCCCTGAGGGTGGTGCGCACTCTCAAGGAGATGGGCATTGCGAGCGTGGCCGTCTACGCTGAGCAGGATCGTGAATCTCAGTATGTGAGCATGGCTGACGAAGCGTATCTGTTGTCAGGCGACACCTACAAAGACACTTACCTCAACGAGGATCTGCTGATCGAAATTCTCCGTCGCAGCGGCGCAGATGCCGTTCACCCGGGTTACGGGTTCCTGTCTGAGGTCGCCTCCTTCGCTGACAAGATCGCAGCTGCCGGTGCGATCTGGATCGGTCCTTCGCCAAAGGCTCTGACAGACCTCGGCGACAAGATCACAGCACGTCGTGTAGCAACTCGTGCCAAGGTTCCGCCTGTTCCAGGTATTTCCGACGCGGTAACCGATATTCACGCCTTATTTGACTTTGCGCATACACATGGCTTCCCGATCATGATGAAGCGCACAGATGGTGGCGGTGGTCGCGGTATTACTATCGTGCGCGACGACGATGAGCTGCGCAGCTTCTACCTCAATCATGATGCACTGCAAGGTGGCGACCTCAGCGAATACTTTGTCGAACGCTTTATTGATAAAGCACGCCATGTAGAAACCCAATGCGGTCGCGACAGTCACGGCAATTTCACTGTCTATTCGACCCGTGATTGCTCAGTGCAGCGCCGTAATCAGAAACTTATCGAAGAAGCACCAGCTCCGTTCCTGCATCCAGACGTGATCAGCCAGTTGGAACGCTACTCACGCAACTTGTTCGAGGCAGTTGACTACGTAGGTCTGGGTACATGCGAATTTATGGTCACACCGCAGCATAAGGTGTACTTCCTTGAGGTCAATCCGCGACTGCAGGTTGAGCACACGGTTAGTGAAGAAGTGTGCGGACTTGATATGGTTCGCGAACAGGTCACCATTGCTCAGGGCGGCAAGTTGACAATGGCTCCTGAACCGCGTGGACACAGCTTTGAGCTGCGCATTACCTGCGAAGATCCGGCCACAAATCTCAGCCCAAGTTCAGGAACTCTTACCCGCGTTGAATGGCCGTCTGGCCCTGGTATTCGCGTGGATTCCGGTGTTGAAGAAGGCGACACTGTTTCCCCGAAGTTCGATTCAATGATGGGCAAGCTTATTGTTACTGCCCAGGATCGTGCCAGTGCTGTGGCTCGTGTGCGCCGTGCGCTCAGCGAGCTGACAATCGAAGGTGTACCAACACCAGCCAGCCTGTTCGAGCAGATCTTTAACGATCCTGTTTTCACTGCTGAAGGCCAAGACTTTGACGTGTCAACCAAGTGGCTTGAGCGCACATATCTGAACCGTGAACCAAGCTCCGTACGCGCTGGACAGCCAGCGTCTCTCACAGATGCAGGCGAAGACTCCTCCGTCACAGCAACCGAATCCTTTGTTATCGAGGTTAACAATCGCCGCGTTACGCTTACTATCCCGCAAGAGATTGTTGACACGCTTACCGGGTCGGCGCGTGCTCGCGGTGCCAAACTGCCGAGCCAGCCGTTACGCGGACAGGGCTTGCGCAACATTGCCACCAAGTCAGCAGACGACGAAGGCAAGTCTGGCGTTATCTCCTCACCCATGCAGGCAGTTGTTACGCGTATCAATGTGGCTGAAGGCCAGCGCATAGCCAAGGGTGACCTGTTGGTGGTGCTTGAGTCCATGAAGATGGAAAACTACGTGTACTCGCCGGTCGCTGGTACTGTCACCAAGATTTTCGTCGGCCCGGCCGCCGGTGTTGAAGCTGGTGAAACGCTGGTCACTCTCGATATTGAAGGCGCTACCAAGTCTGACGAGAAAGCAGAAACAGAGAGCACGGAGAAGACGGAGGCGGCGAAATGACCGATATCATGAGCGCCCCCGCTGTTGTTAAAGCAATGGAAAACGGCACAACCTCCGACAAACAGCCGGTTCGCACGGCTATTGTGCGCGCTGCTGAACTTGCTCGTGACGCCGAAGACCACGCTCGTTCCCGCCAACACGGCAAGGGTAAGAACACTGCTCGTGAACGTCTTGATCTTCTGTTCGACACGGGCACATTCCAAGAGATTGGCCGTTTTGCTGGCGGTGATATCAACGGTGGTAAAGCCGGTTCCGCAGTGATCACCGGATTTGGTGAAATCTACGGTCGCAAAGTCGGCGTTTACGCGCAGGACTTTTCTGTGCAGGGCGGCACCCTTGGTGAAGCTGAAGGCACCAAAATCTGCCATCTGATGGATATGGCTCTCGACCTCAAGGTGCCGGTTGTTGCGTTAATCGACTCGGGTGGCGCACGCATTCAGGAAGGTGTTGCCGCACTCACTCAGTACGGTCGCATCTTCCGTAAAACCTGTGAGGCCAGCGGTTTTATCCCGCAAATTTCAATCATTCTCGGCCCCTGTGCAGGTGGCGCTGTCTACTGCCCAGCACTGACCGACTTGATTATCATGACCCGCGAGAACTCCAGCATGTTCGTCACCGGCCCTGACGTTGTTAAAGCGGCCACTGGCGAATCCATCAGCATGGATGATCTCGGTGGTGGCTACGTACACAATGCCACTTCCGGTGTTGCTCACTATCTTGGTGAAGACGAAGCTGACGCCATTGACTACGCGCGTACTGTACTGGCCTACCTGCCATCCAGTTCCGACGACAACGCGCCCACTTTTGCCTATGCGCCGTCTCGTGCTGATCGTGAAATTGCCCAACGACTGGGCACCATTGTGCCGGAGAACGATCGGCAACCGTACGATGTGCTCGACGTAATCCGTTGCATTGTTGACTACGGCGAATTTGTACAAGTGCAGGAGTTGTTTGCCCCTTCCGCAGTTGTAGGATTCGCCTGCGTTGAAGGCCATCCGATCGGTATTGTGGCTAACCAGCCGAATGTTAACGCTGGCGTATTAGACGTAGATTCCTCCGAGAAAGTGGCACGATTTGTGCGCCTCTGCGACGCTTTTAACCTGCCAGTAATCACTCTGGTAGATACTCCGGGCTACAAGCCGGGTGCTGAACAGGAGCATGCAGGAATCATCCGCCGCGGCGCAAAGGTTATCTACGCTTATGCCAACGCACAAGTGCCGATGATCACCGTTATTCTACGCAAGGCTTTCGGCGGCGCCTACATTGTTATGGGTTCCAAAGCCATCGGCGCTGATATGAACTACGCGTGGCCAACCAGCCAGATCGCAGTACTCGGTGCGCAGGGCGCAGTGAACATTATTCACCGCAAAGAACTGCAGAAGGCCAAAGAGATGGGGCGCGACGTTGATGCGTTGCGTGCCAAACTCGTAGAAGACTACGAAGCCACAACAGTCAACGCCAACCTCTCGCTGGAAAAAGGCGAAATTGACGCAATGATCGACCCTGAACAGACACGCGATGCTGTCGCTGAATCCTTGCGTTTGCTCGCCGGCAAGAAGCGTGTCCGCCGTACAACAAAACATCACGGCAACCAGCCACTGTAAGTGCTGACTTCAACAACACAACCATCAGGCCGCCACCAGTTAGGCATATAGACTGGTGTGCGGCAACCCAGACTTACCTCATCACATCGAAGTAAGGGACAAGGAAAAGGAACACCAATGACCGATAGCACCTTCTTCCTCAACCGTCTGGAAAGCGAGCCTCATGCGCTTGCTTTTGGCGGACAGTCCACACCGTGGACCGTGGCACTCGCCGACCAGACAACCGATCCGTCGCTCGAGGCGACGCTTCGCGGGCATGTTGAGGCAGCAAATCGCCTGCTCACCCCAGTAAGCGCCGACCTGCTGGCCGCCAACGGCCAACCGATCGACCTGTTCGGCTATGAGGCCAACCCCGCCAAGCTGGGGTCTGCTGCCAATGCCGCTGCCTCCGTGCCTGGTATTGCGCTAGCTCAGCTTGGTTCACTCATCGACCTGACTAACCTCGGCTACGATGTGGCCAAGGCTAACCCGACGGCATTGGGCCACTCGCAGGGTGTGCTCGCCGTACATATGGTGCAGGCCATTGAACACGCCGGTTCTATTGAGGCCGCTTCTGAACTGATCGACGGCATTCTTGCTATTGCCCAGCTCATTGGCATTGCTGGCTCACGCCAGACTAAGCTCATCGCACTCAACGCCAAGGTCGGCGACGCTACCCCGATGCTGTCGGTAAAGGGCGCCACTGTTAAGCAGGTTGAAGTGCTGATCGAACGCGTATCTTCCCCGCGCGGTCCGATCGCTGTGGCTGTGACCAACGCTCCTGACAGTCAGGTGCTGTCCGGCTACCCAGAAGATCTCGCCTCATTTGTTACCGAAGCACAGAAGGAACATAAGCACCAGGCCAAGCTGCGTGAAGAGAAGGTACGCGGCGGTTCTGTATTCGACCCTGTGCTTGAATACCTCGAGGTAACACTGCCGTTCCACTCGCCGCTGATGGCTGATGCTGTTGAGCAGACTGTGGCCTGGGCTGAGGCTTGTGGTCTGGACGGCGAACGCGCTCGCGAACTCGCTGAAGAAGTACTGGTGAACCGCGTGGACTGGGCGTCGCGTATGCGTGACCTGGTGTGCTCCACCGACCCGACCAAGTTGTGGATTGTCGATATGGGTCCCGGTTCAACGGCCGGTAAGCTCATCTCCGCCAACGTGCAGGGCACGGGTATTGGCCTTGTTGAGGCAACCACTGGCGCTGAACGTGCTGCACTTGCCACGCTGGATGGTGATCCGGAGCGTACTCAGAACTGGAAGAAGTTCATTCCTTCCGTTGTTCACACTCCTGCGGGCGACAAGATCCGCACCAAGTTCAGTGAGCTGACAGGCAAGGCTCCGGTGATGCTTGCCGGCATGACTCCAACCACTGTTGACCCGGAGATTGTAGCTGCAGCGGCAAACGCCGGCTACTGGGCAGAAATTGGCGGCGGCGGTCAGTCAACTGCTGACCTGTTCGACCGCAATGTTGCCGAACTTGAGGAGCAGCTCGAAGAAGGCCGCACTGTTCAGTTCAACACGATGTTCATGGATCGTTATCTGTGGAATCTACAGTTCGGATCCCAGCGCATTGTGCCGAAGAAGCGTGCTTCCGGTACTCCGATCGATGGCGTGGTTGTTTCCGCTGGTATTCCTGAATTGGACGAGGCTAAAGCACTTGTTGCTTCACTGAACGCCGACGGCATTCCGTATGTAGCATTCAAGCCGGGCACTGTTGATCAGATTCGCCAGGTAGTGCGCATCGCTAGGGCTGTTGCCCCAACCAAGATCATCGTTGAGGTTGAAGGCGGTGTTGCCGGTGGCCACCATTCGTGGGAATCGCTGGATGATTTGCTGCTGAACACCTACGCCGATGTGCGTGACTGCGAGAACCTGGTTCTTGTTGCTGGTGGCGGTATCGGTACCCCGGAACGTGCTGCTGACTACATTTCCGGCGAATGGTCTCGCGTCTATGACCGTCCGGATATGCCGATTGACGGTGTACTGGTTGGTACTGCTGCTATGACAGCCAAGGAAGCTCACACCAGCCCGCAGGTGAAGAGGCTGCTGGTGGAAACTCCTGGTATTACTGACTTTGCCCCGGATCCTGATCCGTTTGCACCGCTCGGCGAAAAGTGGGTGCCGTCTGGCCAGGCTGTTGGCGGCGTAACCTCCGGTTTGAGCCACCTCCACGCCGACATCTACGAGTTGGAGAACGCTTCCGCTCGTTGCGGTCGCCTGCTGGTACACGTCATGAAGCACCCTGAAGAGCTTGACGAGCGTCGCGACGAGATTATCGAAGCGCTGAACGCTACCGCTAAGCCATACTTCGGTGACCTTAACACGATGACTTACATCGAGTGGGCTGAGCGTTTTGCTGAGCTGTCATTCCCGTGGGCTGATTGGACGTACGCTGAACGATTCCTGCACTTGCTGCATCGTATTGAGGCACGTGTGTGCTCGCAGGAATCCGGCGAATTTGAATCACTATTCGCTGACCGTGCAGCCGTTGAATCTGATCCGAAGACTGCTATCGCCAAGCTTGCTCAAACCTATCCGCAAGCTGCTGAACTCAAGGTGGCTGCTGCCGACGAGGCATGGTTTACCACGCTTGTGAACGAATTCCCCAAGCCTATGCCGTTCGTGCCGGTTATCGACAACGATCTGTTGCGTTGGTGGGGTCGCGATCAGCTGTGGCAGTCTGAAGACCCGCGTTACTCTGCTGATTCTGTGCGTATTATTCCGGGCCCGATCGCTGTGGCCGGTATCACCACAATGGATGAGCCTATTGCTGACATTCTCGGCCGCTTCGAGAAGGCCGCACTTCAGCGCGTCAGCGAAGCCAACAACGGCAAGTCCACTGAAGCGTTTGCTGAACTGGGTTGCGCTGCCGACGCTGAGGCGTTTATTCGCAACTGCCCGAATATCTCGTGGGTTGGTCACCTGATGACCAACCCGGCTTATGGCACCGAGCAGGGTGACAAGAACTATGAGATCCGTTACGTAGGTACCAGTGATAATGGTGACCTGTACGATCTCGACATTCATCTCGACACCTACTGGGATAACGATCCAGACGGTGGCCTGTCCAAGCACGCTGTGCGCGACATCGTTATTCCACTGATTGTCAATGGTTCGGAGTCTGGCCTCTTCCCGGTTGTTGACCGCGACCGCTTGCCTGAGCACGTGTATGCGATGCTTGCTGACACTGCTGGTATCGGCAACACAGCAGTCACCGGTGATGAACTCACCGCAATGCCAACCGTCACCAACGGTGTGGCTGACGCGAATCACAACTACATCGGCGCTCAGGGCGAGGTCGATCCGCAGCGTCCGTTCGGTGAAGCTCACGCTACTTACACGCTGTCTGCCAACCTCGGCTTCGACCATGAGGCAGCAACCGCAGGCAGCCTGCCGAACGGTTTGAAGGCTTCCCGTATCGCTCCCGACGCGTTGGTCGGCCCGGCATGGCCGGCAATCTACTCGGCGCTCGGCTCCGTGTACGTTGACGGATTCCCCGTTATTGAGGGTCTGCTCAACGCTGTACACCTCGACCACCTCGTTGAACTGGAAGTAACCGAAGAAGAACTGCTCTCCCACACCGGTGAGACGGTTCATCTAACCAGCTGGGCTGAAGACTACTTTGAGTCCGCCTCTGGTCGTGTGGTGACCATTCATGTCACTCACGCTGCTGAGGACGGCACTGTGCTCGCCAACGAAACCGAACGTTTCGCTATCCGCGGTCGTGCGTACTCTGACGAGCTTCCTGCTGAAGCTCCCGACTACGGCGATTATTTGACGTTCCACCGCGACGAGCTGACCGCCAAGGAGTCGATGTTCGCTCTCGACAGCGCTGCCGACAAGCCGCTGACTGAATCAACTCCGCGCCGTCTGCTGCGTCGTGTGAAGGTACGCGCTCCGCACGAGATGACCGCGTTCGCACGCACGTCGGGCGATTTCAATCCGATTCACACCTCGCATCGT
Source organism: uncultured Bifidobacterium sp. (assembly GCA_964417995.1). Taxonomy (GTDB): domain Bacteria; phylum Actinomycetota; class Actinomycetes; order Actinomycetales; family Bifidobacteriaceae; genus Bifidobacterium. The sequence goes on along the minus strand of CAYQJZ010000003.1, from coordinate 9,517 downwards.
GGCGCTGCCGTCGCTGGACTGTCAGCTCCGCTGGTACACGGCATGTGGCTGTCGGCAACCGCACAGCATGTGGCTCAGGCCGTGGACGACAAGGGCGCCCACTACGAGATCGCCGGATGGACGTACAACATGTACGGCATGGTGCAGCTCGACGACGAAGTAGAAATCTCTGTTGAACGCGTCGGCAAGGTACGTCACGGTGGCATGGTTCTTGAAGTAACCTGCCGTATCGATGGTCAGCTTGTCTCTCGCGGTACCGCTATCACTCTGGCACCGAAGGCTGCATTCGTTTACCCAGGTCAGGGTATTCAGCAGCAGGGCATGGAACTCGATGCTCGCGCCAAGTCTGCCGCTGCCCGTGAAATCTGGGAGCGTGCTGATGCCGTGACCCGTGAGAAGCTCGGCTTCTCAATTATTGCTGTTGTGCGTGATAACCCGAAGGAACTGGTGGCTAACGGCAAACGCTACTACCATCCGGACGGTCTGCTCAACCTCACTCAGTTCACTCAGGTTGCACTCGCCACAGTTGCCTTTGTACAGACTGCACGTTTGCGCGAAAGCGGCAGCGACATCTGGCCTGCGTACTTCGCTGGTCATTCGTTGGGTGAATACAATGCCTTGAGTTCGTTCGCCGGCATTATTCCGTTGGAAACTGTGCTCGTTCTCGTCTTCCACCGCGGTTCTGCAATGGATAGCCTGGTCGAGCGTGACGAGAACGGTCGTACAAACTACCGTATGGCTGCGCTGCGCTCCAACCAGTTCGGCATTGGCGACGACGGTGTAACCGAATACGTTGAGTCGATTTCCAAAGCCACCGGTGAGTTCATTCAGATTGTGAACTACAACCTCTCCGGTTCGCAGTACGTGCTGGCTGGTACCATCGCCGGTTTGAAGGCTCTGGGTGCTGACGCTGAGCGTCGCGCTGCCGAGTACGGTGGTCGCAAACCGTTCATGCTGCTGCCCGGCATTGACGTTCCGTTCCATTCGCGTATGCTGCGTGCGGGCGTACCGGACTTCCGTGACAAGCTCGACGCGCTGCTGCCGCAGTACATGGATTACAACCGCCTAATTGGCCGCTACATTCCGAACCTGGTGGCTACACCGTTCGCAATGACCAAGGAATTTGCCGCCAAGATTCTTGAAGTTGTACCTTCCGAACGTATCAGGGCTGCATTGGATGACCCAGCAGTATGGGATTCCTACGCTGAAGACGATCAGAAGCTCGGCCGTCTGCTGCTGACTGAGTTGCTGTCATGGCAGTTTGCCTCCCCGGTGCGCTGGATCGAAACCCAGAACCTGATGTTCAGCGCTCGCGGAGCTGGCGGTCTTGGTGTCGAACAGTACGCTGAAGTCGGCCTCGGCAACTCACCGACGCTGGCCAACATGGCTGCTAAGACCCTTGCACAGCCACGCTT
>CAYQJZ010000003.1:1162-8002 GCA_964417995.1 uncultured Bifidobacterium sp. | reverse complement strand
ATGTTCGGTGCTGCCGGTATTAAGGTTGCGCAGATTGAAAAGCGTGTGACCGACACCTGGCAGTTGGGCTCTGGTTGGGCTTCCCACGTGGTTGCCACACTTGTACTGGAAACCCGCGAAGGTGCTTCCGCTCGTGGTGGCGATCTGGGTAGCCTCGGCAGCGATCCTGCATCCAACGCCTCCGCTGCTAATGCTCTGATCGATGCTGCTGTACAGAAGGTTGCTCAGAACCATGGTGTCACCGTTGCTATGCCAAGTGCTGGCGGCGCTTCAGGTGGCGTGGTTGATTCGGCTGCCCTCGACGCCTACGCTGCTACCGTTACCGGCTCTGAAGGTGTACTCGCTTCCACCGCTCGCTTTGTTCTCAACCAGCTCGGTGTCACCACTCCAGTGGCTGAGACTGGTGAAGATGAAAACGCTGCCGTGGTGGCCGCTGTTGAAGCTGAGCTTGGCTCCGACTGGCCAAAGCAGGTTGAACCGCGCTTTGACGCCAACAAGGCCATCCTGTTCGACGACCGTTGGGCTTCAGCTCGTGAAGATCTCGCTCGCGCGTTCTACAACGGTGATACCGACGCACTGAAAGGCAGCTTCATTGGACTCGGTAAGGACATTGCCGATGAAGCCACCTGGTTTGCTGCCAGGAGCACTGATAAGACTCTGGCTGCTGAGTACAAGCGCATTGCTGTTGAGGCGTTGGAATCTGCTGCTGACAACGAGGCTGCTTCTCGCTTTGCTGGTGATGTAGCCGTTGTTACCGGTGTAGCTCCGAACTCAATCGCCGCACAGGTGGTGAACGGTTTGCTTGCTGGCGGTGCCACGGTTATCGCTACCTCACACAGCTTCCGTCCGTCTGTTAAGACATGGGCAAAGCACACGTACCGCGAACATGCAACAGGTAACGCTCAACTGTGGCTGGTTCCAGCTAACCTGTCGAGCTACCGCGACGTAGATGCGTTGGTGGACTGGGTTGGCAACGTCCAGAAGAAGACGACCGGTGCTACCACAACGATTCTCAAGCCTGCTTATCAGCCTGACCTGTTCTTCCCGTTCGCCGCTCCGCCGGTGCACGGTTCGTTGGCTGACTCGGGCGAACTGTTTGAATCGCAGGCTCGTTTGATGCTGTGGGGTGTCGAACGTGCGATTGCTGGCCTGAGCGCTATTGGTGCTGATATCGACGTGGCTCACAAGCTGCACGTAGTGCTGCCTGGTTCTCCGAACCGTGGTCTATTCGGTGGTGACGGCGCCTACGGTGAGGTCAAGAGCTCGTTCGATGCGATTGTTAACCGCGCTCGTTCTGAGAAGGAATGGTCCGCTCATGTCACCTTCGCTCACCCGAAGATCGGTTGGGTACGCGGCACAGGCCTGATGGGTGGCAACGATCCGCTGGTTAAGGTTGTTGAACGCCACGGTCTGACGACTTACTCGACTGAGCAGATCACCGTCAAGCTGCTGGAGTTGTGCGATAAATCTGCCCGCCAGAAGGCTGTTGAAGCTCCGCTCGATGTCGACCTGACTGGTGGTTTGGGTAATGAGCCGCTCGACATTAAGGCGCTGCGCGAAGAGGCTATGGCCGACGCACAGAACGAGGTTGAACAGGCTGCTGCTGCCGACACCACTGAGGACACTACGCCAGCCGTTACAATCAAGGCGCTGCCGACACCACACGTGCCGCGTCAGGCCGAGGTTGATCTCGACGACTGGAAGGGTGTTACTGCCAAGCCGGAAGACGAGATCGTCATCGTGTCGATAGGCGAGTTGGGTCCGTGGGGTTCAGGTCGTACCCGTTTTGAAGCTGAGCTGGGTATCCACTCGGATGGCACTGTGGATCTGTCTGCTGGTGCTGTGGTCGAACTGGCATGGAATATGGGCCTGCTAACCTGGCAGGATTCCCCGAAGCCAGGCTGGTACGACACTGACGGCAACCTGGTGCCTGAAGAAGATATCGTCGAGCGTTACCATGACGAGGTTGTGGCCCGCTCCGGTATTCGCCCGTTCGACGACGGTATGGGTAATGACTATCAGGACGGCAGTGACACTGAAGAGGCTGAGGTGTTCCTCGACCACGATGTGGAATTCTCTGTGCCGACCCGCGACATTGCCGACGAATACGTCAAGCTCGATCCGGAACACACCACAGTGCGTTCTGACAACGAGTCCGGCGAATGGATCGTGACCCGTCACGCAGGCTCGAAGATTTGCGTGCCGCGTCGCGCCACCATGACGCGTACTGTTGGTGGTCAGTTCCCGAAGGGCTTCGATCCGCTCAAGTGGGGTATTCCGGCTTCAATGGTTGGCGCCGTTGATTCGATCGCCCAGTGGAATATCGTCACTACTGTTGACGCGTACCTCAACGCTGGTTTCACACCGTCCGAGATTCTCGAAGCTGTGCACCCGTCGAAGGTCGCCAGCACACAGGGAACCGGTTTCGGTGGTATGCAGTCGATGCGTCGCCTGTACCTCGACCGCTTCCTCAACCACGAGATCCCGACCGACATCCTGCAGGAAGCACTGCCGAACGTTGTTGCTGCACACGTTATGCAGTCATACATTGGCGGCTACGGCAACATGATTCAGCCAGTTTCCGCCTGCGCTACTGCTGCAGTGTCCCTGGAAGAAGGCTGCGACAAGATCGCCCTGGGCAAGGCTGACTTTGTTGTCACCGGTGCTATCGACGATATCGGCGTGGAATCCGTAATCGGCTTCGGTAACATGAACGCGACCGCAAATTCGCAGGAAATGTACGACAAGGGCATCGATCCACGATTCTTCTCGCGTGCGAACGATCGCCGTCGTGGTGGCTTCCTGGAATCCCAGGGTGGCGGCACCATCCTGCTGACCCGTGGTGATATCGCGCTCAAGCTCGGCCTGCCGGTTGCTGGCGTCGTGGGTTACATCCACTCCTTCGCCGACGGTGCACACACCTCAATCCCGGCTCCTGGTCTTGGCGCGCTTGCTGCTGGTCTCGGCGGTAAGGATTCACAGCTGGTTAAGGATCTCGCCGCGCTCGGTGTCACCCCAGACGATATCGCTGTGGTTTCCAAGCACGACACCTCTACCAATGCGAACGATCCGAACGAGTCCGAGCTGCATAACACGCTGGCACATGCCATCGGTCGTACGGACGGTAACCCGCTGTTCGTCATCAGTCAGAAGACGGTAACCGGTCACGCCAAGGGTGGTGCTTGCATCTTCCAGGTCAATGGTCTGACGCAGCTGTTCAAGTCTGGCGTCATTCCAGCGAACGCAGCACTTGACTGCGTGGATCCGAAGCTCAAGCGCGATGATCACATGGTGTGGCTGACCAAGCCGCTGAACATTGGCAAGGTGAAGGCTGGTTTGGTGACGTCGCTTGGCTTTGGTCACGTCTCGGGCTTTGGTGCAATTGTTCACCCCGGCGCGTTCGAAGCAGCTGTGGCTCATACCGAAGGCACTGAGGTACTTGAGCAGTGGCGTTGCCGTGCGAACAAGCGTTTGGCTGACGGTCAGCGTCATCTCGAGGAAGGCATGATGGGTCATGAGGCGCTGTATGAGCCAATTGACAACCGTCGCTTCCATGAGGATGGTCGTGACTACAACGCCCACGAGGTTGAGAAGGCCATGCTGCTCGATCCGGACGCTCGCTTGAGCAACTCCGGTTACTACGAGGCGTGAATTAGTAACTGGCCTGCCCCAGTATGCGCTAAACGGGCAGGCCAGTAGCGTGCTTCTGCGCTAATCCAACTCATAGAACCACGTGAGGCTTGCACATGTACGTGAGCCTCACCATATAAGACTTCGGTTTGCCGGCGCACCCGACGAATCGAGAACAACGCTCATGATGCGCACATGATGCGTTAACCTTAACGACCCTGCCATGCTGCCCAGTGGTGGGGTCGTTTTTATCAATAACACGCTCGGGTTATTGGGGCTATAGGCCGAAACTCTACAGTTCGCACTGCCTTTACTGGCGCTTACTGTTACTTGCTGTTGCGCACTTTGTGCCATGTTCAACTGTGTTGTATTGCTTGTTTGGGACAGAATACAATTGCACGTCGAACCGGTTTGAGACAGCGTGTTGTTTGCGCTACACTGTGAGCGGAGAGATCTGATCATCGTGTGGTAGTCATCGAAACAAAGGAGTTATCGAATGCAATCAGCAGTGGTCGAGACCAAGAAGAACGCGTTCCAAACCCGTTTAGATCGTCATCACGACGAACTGCAACAGCTTTTTATGAGTTTGTATAACGATCCAGAAGCTTTTGCCCAGCTTAAAGAAGCAATGGCACAGGCTTATAACGAGCGTTCGGAAGAACTCAAACAGCTCGATGTTGAGCGTGAGTCTGACCCGGAGTGGTACAAACGCGGCACGATGTTCGGCATGACCATGTACACCGACCTCTTTGCTGGCAGTCTACGCAAACTCGCTAACCGCATCCCATACTTGGAAGAGCAGAAACTCACGTATTTGCATCTGATGCCGCTATTGCAAATGCCACATCCGCATAATGACGGTGGTTATGCGGTTGAAGATTTCCGCACAGTTGACCCTTCGCTGGGCACCAATCGCGATCTTGCTGCGCTCACAAAAAAACTCCGCGCTGCAGGTATCAGCCTGTGCTTGGACTTCGTTATGAATCACACTGCTTCTACGCATGAGTGGGCGCTAAAAGCTCAAGAAGGCGACCCTGAGTATCAGGATTATTACTTCTGCTACAGCGACCGTACAATCCCTGACCAATACGAACGCACTGTGCCACAGGTTTTCCCCAACTCAGCACCCGGCAATTTCACGTGGAACAAGCAAATGAACAAATGGGTGCTGACCTCGTTCTACCCATTCCAGTGGGATCTCAACTATCGCAACCCCAAAGTGTTGGTGGCGATGCTGTCGAATGCTCTGAATCTGGCCAACCTTGGTGTTGAGGTGCTACGTATTGACGCAGTGCCATATATCTGGAAAGAGCTTGGTACTAATTGTCGTAACCTGCCACAGGTTCACACCATTGTGCGTATGCTGCGCATAGCGCTTGAATGCGTATGCCCAGCCGTTGTACTCAAAGGCGAGGTAGTGATGGCTCCCAAAGAGCTTGCCGCGTACTTCGGCACTCCTGAACAGCCGGAATGTCATATGTTGTACAACGTGTCGATCATGGTGAATCTGTGGAGTGCGCTCGCCACCGGCGACACTCGCCTACTTAAAGCACAGCTTGACGCTCTGAACGCATTGCCAGAGAATTGCTGGTTCGTTAACTATCTACGCTGCCATGACGATATCGGGTGGGGCTTAGATGAACCCAAGGAATGGGAACTCGGCATCGATCCGCAGAAGCATAAGGAATTCCTCTACCACTTCTACGAGGGTGCTGCACCCGGTAGCTGGGCAATGGGCGAAGTGTATAACTATGATGCTCTCAGCCGTGACGCCCGCAGTTGTGGTACTACTGCCAGCCTGTGTGGTATTGAGAAAGCGATTATTACACACGAGAAAGCTGCCTATGAACGCGGTATTGACCGCGATCTGCTAATGCATCAGGCAATGGCGTTCCTCCGTGGGTTCCCAATGGTGAATTGCGGTGACGAAATCGGCCAGCTCAACGGTTGGGAATACAAAGATGATTCATACAAAGCCGATGATGAGCGTAACTTGCATCGCAGTGTATTCGATTGGAAAAAAGCAGAAAAACGCCACGAGGCTGGTACCTTGCAGAACCGCTTGTGGGAGGGGATGGAAGAACTGCGCAAGATGCGCAACGATCCCTGTTTTGCTTCTGACGCATGGGTGACCACGTGGGATACGCACAATATGGGCGTGCTCGCTGTAGTGCGCAAAACAGACAGCGAAACATTACTTGGCCTTTTCAATTTCACCGGTAATGATCAAACTGCTTATCTCGATAGCAATGCTGGCGTCGAACTGCCATCACAGGTGAGTTTGACACCGTATGAAGCAACAATAATTCACTGCGGGCAGTAGTAGGGGATGTACAACAGGCAGCGGGCGTGCCACGCTTTGCGTAGTGCTCCGCTGTCTGTTTGTTTATGCGGGTTACGGGTTGAAATGTGGCTACTCTGGGCGTATTGGGGGTGTTTTGTCATCGGGTTGACTTGACACAGGCATTATTAGTCTGTTCTGGGTGTACGGGATGCTCTTCTGGCGCAAGAGTTCGCGCCGCCACACATCCGGTCTGCTCTGGGTATATGGGGATGCTCTGTTCAGCCGCATCCCTCACAATCTGCTCCGTGGGTCTGCTCTGGGTATATGGGGATGCTCTGCTTACTGTTTGACAAGTTACGGTAATGGTGTTTTTACGACCACAATGATGTTCGTGTTTTTCTACATGAGCCAATGTGGAAGGACTACCACAAAATCGCGTCATAGTAGTACTGAGAACAATGCTTTAGAACATCGCTATTGCATGGTTGTGCTGCGTGTTCTGTATGCGTTGATACCGTAACGAGTATGAGTGAACTGCTGTCGTCTGAAATTGAGCATGCTGCTGCGACTGTTACACAAGCCGTGTCTGAGGTAGCGAACGAGATTACAGACGCTGATGCAGGAAGCATCAATACGAATGTGTGGGGACTTGGACATGATGTAGTTGATGTTGGCGCGTTTAATGAACAACTCAGCGAAGCAGGGACTCGAATGCGCGGTTTGTTTTCGCCTCGTGAGCTGCGTCAGGTAGTAATGCGTGCTCGACTCAAAAACGACGGTGAAGCTGTACATATGGCAGTACGGTGGGCTGGTAAAGAAGCTGTGCTTAAAGCATGGTGTGATGCGCTGGGGGACAGGCCTTATCCGTACACGCTTGACAACTTTCCGTGGGCAAATATCGAAATTCTTGATGATTCACGCGGTAA
>CAYQJZ010000003.1:0-1062 GCA_964417995.1 uncultured Bifidobacterium sp. | reverse complement strand
TTGGGTTGTGTATAATGGCTCAGGTCGTTCTGCAAAAGAGCGATACGCGGACGTAGCTCAATGGTAGAGCCTCAGTCTTCCAAACTGATTACGCGGGTTCGATTCCCGTCGTCCGCTCCAGTAAGCATCTTGAATTATTTGGCGAATTCATCGCGTAGTTTGCAAATTCAGAAACGATGGTCGTGTAATCGGTAGATTTTCAGCAGCTTTGAGGGAATAAAAACTCTCCAGAGTTGAAATCAGAGAGGCTATTTGTGGAGCTGATGGTAATCGAAACCACGACCTCTTCGATGCGAACGAAGCGCTCTACCAACTGAGCTACAGCCCCGTGGATGTTGTCTTGCGCCGCAGGACAACGTTCGCCACTATAGTGCGACCTACAGCCAAACGCAAATCAGGGTGTCTGCCTAAACATAACGTTTACGCGCTATATAAAGCCGTTATCGGCAGAGGTTGTGGTGTCACAGTAGAACAGCGTGCCAGTATCGGTGTTGCTAGGGCGCAATAAAAACATTAGCGGCAGTGCTGACTCTCCGGTTGTAGAGTCAGGGGCGGCAAAGAATCCAGCAGTGAAAAGCAGCGAATCGCCAGGCAAGAACGGGAAGAATACAACGCCTGTTTCGATAAAAATAATAAGGAAGATGACCCCCAGCGTTGGTACGGCCCCCATCGCGATCCAACTGGCAATTGCGGCGCGTGGATCGCGCAACAGCTCGATGATGAAGTTCACGAATGCCATATCGGTCCTTTTACTATTTTTGTTTATCGGGGATTGTGCTGCACATAACAGGCATAATCCATGTGTCCACTATGGCTTTACGCCATCCTGCGGAGATTCCTGATACCTCAAAACCGTGTATACGATAGCGCCGCGTGCCAACAGGTAATGATCTGTAACAGGAATGCGCTGAGTGAAAAACTATCGAAAATCCAAGCAATGGCTGTTTGCAGATGGCATATTGGTAAAAGCGAATATCAATGCGCTGGGAATGTGCACTTCTAGGCGCAGAGCAACGATAAAGAAATACAACACGAGTTCGCAAGGTGGTAAATTCTGTTGAT
>CAYQJZ010000002.1:56951-69075 GCA_964417995.1 uncultured Bifidobacterium sp. | reverse complement strand
TGGTCGTATTGTGTGTTCGGGTGCTATCAATCTTATTCTTGTTGATGGTGCTAAGCTCACTGCAAGCCAGGGTATTACTGTTAATAGTGGTAGTTCTCTTACTGTTTATGCGCAAAGCACAGGCGATGATATGGGTGCGCTTGAAGCTACAGGTGCCGACTATTCTGCTGGTATTGGAGGTACCTCCAGTAACTCTAATGGTGTTATCACTATTAATGGTGGTACGGTTACGGCTACTGGTGGTAGTTGGAGCGCTGGTATTGGTGGTGGCTATAGCGCTGCTGGTTCTAATATCACTATTAATGGTGGTACGGTTACGGCTACTGGTGGCAGCTATTCTGCTGGTATTGGTGGCAGCTATGCCGCTGTTGATTCTAGTAATATCACTATCAATGGCGGTAATGTTACAGCTGATGGGGACATCTACGCTGCTGGTATCGGTGGCGGATTCCAGGGCGGTGTTCATGACATCACTATTAGTGGTGGCACGGTTACTGCTACAGGTGGCTCCCACGCTGCTGGTATTGGTAGTGGCGTTCATCGTAGTGCAGAGAACATCACTATTTCTGGCGGTAATGTTTATGCGGAAGGTGGTGATGATGCTGCTGGTATTGGTGCTGGAAGTGGCGGTGATGGTTCCAGTATTGAAATCTCTGGTGGTACTGTTACGGCGGTAGGTGATTCTGCTGGTATTGGTGCTGGAACCGATGGCAGTGCAAATAACATTGTTATTAGTAATGGCAGTGTTAAAGCTCGAACTACTTCGGGTGATTCGGGTAACGCTGCTGTGTCGGAAACACCAACAGATGGTGCGGGAACCTATGTTTATTGTCTTGAGATACCTGGCATGTCTGGTGTTAACGAAATAAGCGTGGGTGGTAAGACGTATACTCGTAGTGGTAATCACCAGACGAATGATGATGGAACCTTCTATCCGTGGGTGTCCGGAACGGATCATACGGTTGTAGCAGATGGTGTTACATACACGGCCACGTGGGATGAAGAGTCAAAGTCTTTCACTCTCACACGTGTTACAACAAGTAGTGAGTCTGGTTCTGACTCCACGAGTGGTAACAACACTTCTGGTTCTGGTAACACTTCTGGCGCAACAGATGCTGATAGTGATTCTTCGAGTGATTCTGCGACTGCGAGCACTGGTGATGGTGTGAGTACCACGAGTGGTGTTCTTGCTCAGACTGGTGTGAGCGTGGGTGTGTTGTTTGTTCTTACTATGGTTGTGGTGTGTGGAGCGGTTGCTGCTCTGATACTGCGAAAGCATAGTAAAGAACAGCATGTTTAAGAGGGATCTGGGCTTACACCCTGACATGAGTGTGAGAAACTCAACAAGTGGTGGGGTGTAAGTCCATGGTCGCCTAATCTCTTTACGCGTAACTCGTTGGTTAAAACCCAACAATATGTGTTGGGGTATAAAGCAGGGTTCACTAGAGAAAGTAAGCAACACGTATTAAGGGGTATCGGACACAAACCGATACCCCTTAAGTGTTTGTCGGTCTATAGTTCCACTTGTCTTATAAGCCAATCGCCACGCCGAGCAAGATTGTATAAGTATGCAATGTACTGCATATTGTGTATGCTGTGTCATGTTTCATGAGTTTCTATAGGAATAAGCAGAGAGGTGACTTGTATGGCACAGTACACGGTCGCTGTGGCAGGAGCTACAGGTTACGCAGGCGGTGAAGCACTGCGTATTTTGGCGGCACATCCTGCTTTTAGTGTCACCTGTGTAACCGGGCATTCGTCAGTGGGGGAGCGATTGGGTGCTCATATGCCGCATATTCCACAGTTGGCAGATCTTATAGTGCAAGACACGACACCTGATGTGCTCAATGGGCATGACGTTATTATTCTGGCTTTGCCACATGGCGCATCTGGTGCTCTTGCTGCCAGCCTTGACCCCGATGCTGTGGTTATTGATCTTGGCGCCGACCACCGGCTGGAAGAACGGTCAGCATGGGACGCCTACTATGGCGGTGACTTTTTTGCGCATTGGACCTACGGTATGCCCGAGCTGATCACCGGGCAGAACGCTGATGGCACATACCATTGTCAGCGCGAAGCACTGCCAGGTACTACGCGCATTGCGGGCCCCGGATGCAACGTTACAGCCGTTACCTTGGCGCTGCAGCCTGGTGTGGCTGAAGGCCTTGTAGAACCGACAGATATTGTGGCTGACCTGGTTGTTGGCTATTCAGGTGCTGGTAAGAACCTCAAACGGGCTAATCTGCTCGCTTCGGAAGCTTGTGGTTCTGCTGTTCCATATTCAGTGGGTGGCACACACCGGCACATTCCCGAGATTGTGCAAAATTTTGCTCATGCAGCAGGCTTAACAGCTGCTGACGCCAATCGTTTCACAGTCGGTTTTACACCGATTCTCGTACCTATGGCACGTGGCATTCTGGCCAGCGTTTCCGCGCGTCTTACTGATAGAGCTCGAGACATGAGCGACGCTGAAATTCGAGCCGTATGGGAACATGCTTACGAGCAGGAGCAGTTTATGATTCTGCTGCCGCAAGGTACACTGCCGGCTACACAGAACATCATCGGAACAAACGCGGCTCATCTGCAAGTGGTGGTTGACCGCAAGGCTGACCGATTACTCGCTTTTGCGGCTATCGACAATCTCAATCGTGGTACTGCCGGGCAAGCGGTGCAATCCCTGAATATTGCACTAGGGTTGCCTGAGGATCAAGGACTAACAACGATAGGAGTAGCGCCATGAGTGTAACATTCGCGCAAGGATTCACAGCTGCTGGTGTTGACGCTGGAATCTCAGCAATTGACGGTAAAAAAGACGTAGCGCTGGTTGTTAACAATGGTCCATTGGATGCTGCTGCTGGCGTATTTACAGCGAATCGTTTTTGCGCAGCTCCTGTACAGTACACACGTCAGGCAATCGCCGACGGCCACATACGCGCAGCAATCCTCAACTCTGGTGGTGCCAATGCATGCACCGGCGAAGCGGGATACGCGCAGTCTGTAGCCACAGCCAACAAAGTAGCTGAACTCCTCAAATGCTCAGCTGACGACATAGCCGTCTGCTCCACCGGTTTAATCGGTGAATTGTTGCCGGTAAACAACCTACTTGCAGGAATAGATGCAGCCCATGCGGCGTTGAATAACACAGCACAGGCTGGAGCTGACGCTTCATGGGCAATTATGACCACCGACACCAAGCCCAAAACAGTAGAGATCAACGGTTCTGGTTACCGCATTGGCGGCATGGTTAAAGGGTCTGGCATGATCGCTCCACAACTGGCTACCATGCTCTGCGTGATCACCACTGACGCTGTGGTAACAACCGAACAGTTACAGACCGCGCTGTCTGCAGCAGTAGACACATCTTTTAACCGCATTGACGTCGACGGTTGCATGTCCACCAACGACACGGTGCTCCTCATGGCATCCGGTGCTTCCGGTGTTGAACCCGACATAAGCGAGTTCAACCAGCTTATTGCTCAGGCATGCGCCTTGCTCGCTCGCCAAATCATAGGCGACGGCGAAGGTTCCAGCCACGATGTGCGTATCACTGTCAGCGGGGCGAACAGCGAGAACGCTGCACTAGCATGTGCACGTGCTATCGCAGCATCAAACCTCCTTAAATGTGCAATTTGCGGTAACGATCCAAACTGGGGACGCGTCGTCAGCTCACTCGGCACAGTCCCCGAATCTGTCGCCCCCTACGACCCCCGTAAAGTCACTGTCGATATTAACGGTGTGCGTATTTGCGGCGGTGGTAAACCTGGGCGCGATCGCAGCGAAGTTGATATGACACCGCGCGAAGTACACATCGACGTCAATCTTCACGAAGGTAACGCTGAAGCCACAGTCTGGACTGATGATTTGACGCTAGACTACGTTCATATCAATGCCGACTACGAAAGCTGATTAATCGTATGAAGGGAATGAAAGACCTTAAAGGCCCCGGATACCATCTCGACGTTCACACTGATCTGCGAGCCGACCAGAAAGCCGAAGTGCTCATTGACGCACTGCCATGGTTAGAGGAATTCTCTGGCGAACGCATTGTTGTTAAATACGGCGGAAACGCTATGGTGGACGACCATCTTAAGCAGTGCTTTGCTGAAGATATGGTGTTTCTGCGGCAGGTGGGTTTACATCCGGTTGTTGTACACGGCGGTGGACCGCAAATCTCCCGTATGCTTGACGCCCTCGGAATCGAATCAGAATTCCGTGGCGGCTTACGTGTAACTACACCTGAAGCAATGGACGTGGTACGCATGGTCCTCACCGGCAAAGTATCCCGCGAACTGGTTGGTTTAATCAACGCGCATGGTCCATTTGCTGTCGGCTTGTCCGGAGAAGATGGCGCTCTGTTTTCTGCCATGCAGCGTCACCCCATTATTGACGGCAAACCAACAGACATTGGTTTAGTAGGCGACGTAGTAAGCGTTGACGCCTCAGCTGTAGAGGATCTGATCAGCGCTGGCCGCATTCCGGTTGTGTCATCGGTTGCTCCCAACGAGGACGACGCCACCGAAGTTCTTAACGTCAACGCGGATTCAGCTGCCGCTGCACTCGCTTCAGCTCTTGGAGCGCGTAAGCTGATTATTCTCACTGACGTTGATGGATTATATGCTGATTGGCCTGATCGCGGTTCGTTGGTTGGGCGCATCGGTGTAGAGAATTTACGTGACATGTTGCCTGATCTGGAAAGCGGTATGCGCCCCAAGATGGAGGCGTGTGTGCGTGCTCTTGACGGTGGCGTGGCACAAGCGCATATTATCGACGGTCGTAAGCCCCATTCGATTTTGAATGAGATTTTCACTGAAGCAGGTATTGGTACCATGATTGTTCCCGGCGACGGGGTGGAGATGAGGAGTTCTTATGACAGAAGAAACCGCTGACACCATGCGGACGCTGGGGCCAGAAGACAGCGCGCTGCTCGGCGAATACTCGCATGTTCATATGAACGTGTTCGGTACGCCGTTGCGCGTTATGGATCATGGTGAGGGCGTGCATATCTGGGATGTGGACGGCAATTGTTACCTCGATTTTTTGGCAGGTATTGCCGTCAACTCGCTTGGCTACGCTCACCCTACATGGGTAAAAGCTGTATCGGATCAAGCGGCTACGTTGGCGCATACGAGTAACTATTTCGCCACTGAACCGCAGATTCGTTTGGCTGCCAAACTCATTGAATTGGCTGGAGCTCCTGAGGGTTCGCATGTGTATTTTGGTAACTCAGGTGCTGAAGGCAACGAGGCAGCATTGAAGCTTGCCCGACTCTACGGACGTACTCTCAAAGGTGCTTCACCGGCAATGGGAGGCAAACCAGCTCGCATTATCGCGATGACCGGTGGTTTTCATGGGCGTACGCTTGGCGCGTTGTCGGCCACGTGGAAACCTGCTATTCGTACTCCGTTTGAGCCGCTACTGCCATGCGTTGAATTTGTTGATCCCGGCGACATAATGGGCTTGTACGAGAAGTTCTGCCAAACTGGTCCAGGCCGTTACGGCAAAGGCCCTGTTGCTGCGGTGATGCTCGAACTGGTTCAGGGGGAGGCTGGAGTACGGCCACTGGATCCTGAATACGTAGCCAGTGTGCGATCAATGTGTGACGCGCATGAGGCTTTGCTGATTATTGACGAGGTGCAAACCGGCATTGGTCGTACTGGTGAATGGTTCGCTTTCCAGCGGCAAGACTTGTCTGGCGGTATTACTCCCGACATTGTCACCTTTGCCAAGGGAGTGGCTGGCGGTTTCCCTGTGGGTGGCATGATCGCTTTCGGTGAGAAGCTTTCCGCACTGTTCTCACCGGGTACGCATGGTTCTACTTTTGCTGGCAATCCATTGGCAGCTTCCGCAGCGTTGGCTACACTCACAGTGATTGAACAGGACGATCTGCTTACCAATGCTGAGGAACGCGGCGCACAGTTACGCGACGGTATTATGGCCACCGGTAATCCACTATTTGAATACGTGCGCGGACGTGGTTTGCTTAATGCCATCCAGCTGACTCACCCTTGCGCTCATGCGGCCATGAATTGGGCATTAGAACACGGTCTAATTATTAACGCTGTCTCACCTGATGCGTTGCGTCTTGCTCCGCCATTGATCGTCAGTGAACACGATGTCGACGAAGCTATTACGATTTTGTCGCGCATACCTGACGATCTGCCTAACGACTGAACCACCAGTCGACATATGCAATCAATTACTGCCAGAAAATCTTCGACCCGCTCTCAGTCACTGTTGATATAAGGAGGAGCCATGACCGGCCAACTGCGGCATATGCTGCGTGACGACGACGTAAACCACGAGGAACAACAACAAATCCTCAAGCTCGGTATGAAGTTCCGCGAGAACCGCTACTATCACCGCCCTTACGACGGTCCACAAGCTGTAGCGGTATTGTTTGACAAGCCCAGCACGCGCACCCGTTCCAGCTTTGCCACCGGTATCGCTGAACTCGGCGGATACCCGCTGGTTATCGACAAGTCCGGCTCCCAACTTGGGCGAGGTGAGCCTGTTGCTGACACTACACGCGTTCTCACTCGTATGACCTCCGGTATCGTATGGCGTACCTTTGGTCAGGAACGCGTTGAAGAAATGGCACAGTATTCAACTGTTCCCGTTGTTAACGCGCTAACAGATAGCTTCCACCCCTGCCAGGTTCTTGCTGACCTGCTGACTATTGTCCAACACCGTGGTGGCGTGGACGCTCTACCTGGCATGACCATCGCTTACCTCGGTGATGCAGCCAACAACATGGCCAACTCATACCTGCTGGGAGGCGCAGTTGCTGGTATGAACGTGCGTGTGGCTGGCCCCTACGGCTTCTTACCTGATCCGGCTATTGTGGCTGACGCTGAACGCATTGCTGCACAGAACGGCGGGTCAATTCTTGTCACTACTGATCCGCAAGAGGCTGCGCGTGACGCCGACTGCATTTTCACTGATACATGGGTGTCAATGGGCGAAGAATCCGAATATGCAATCCGGTCTAAACCGTTCTGGGATTATCAAGTTAATGACGAGCTTATGTCGTTGGCCAAGCCTGATGCACTGTTCCAACACTGCTTGCCTGCTTATCGCGGCAAAGAGGTCACCACATCAGTTATCGACGGTCCGCAATCCGTGGTCTGGGATGAAGCTGAAAACCGTTTACACGCGCAAAAAGCGTTGCTCACGTGGCTAACCGGCAAGCTGCGCGACGACGAAAGCTTGTTGGCATAAGCCGCGTGAATCATATGTGAACTGTGCTGAGATGCGGATGACTTGCTGGCCGTCAAACACTCTATGAGCTTGCCGTGCGTTGTAAACACTGCATGCGCAACATCTTTGATGTGCGGCATTAGTGCCAGTAGCAGGGGAGTTATTGACGGTCAGGCAGAGATATGTAAGCCAATTGTGCAGGGGAGGAGATGATATGGCTGAGGATACCCCGTCATTACAACGACCAACCTCGCGAGCTGCGCGACTTAGCGCGGTTGAGGAAGCGTTGCTGACGAATATTGTCACCTCACAATCCCAGTTGTCCGACATTCTGGCCAGCGAAAACATTGAGGTCACACAAGCCACCCTCAGTCGTGACCTCGACGAACTTGGTGCAGTAAAAACACGATTAGAAGACGGCACTATTGCCTACACCATGAGCGGACGCCATGTCAACACCGGTGCAGCAACGCCAGTACAAGTTCCGCAGGCAGCGTCATGCGGCAGTGCTGGAACATCTGGCGTGAGCGCCAAAGCTGAACAGCATATGACCCGCATCCTGTCAGGTCTAGTAACCTCAGTAGCAGCAGCCCGCAACCTTATTGTTCTTCACACACCGTCTGGTGCAGCACAATATGTCGGCAGTGTTATTGACCGTCAACCTGTTGACGGCGTACTCGGCACCATTGCTGGCGACGACACAGTGATGATCGTATGTACCGACGACAATGTAGCCAACGAACGTAGTCAATGGCTTCTCGCTATCGCCTCAGGTGCAACAGGCATATCAACGTCGTAACGCCTAAATTTTCACATGTGAGCTTTCGGCAGAGGTTTTTCTCGGAACGAGTATGCACAGGCGACACGCGACCCGCCGAAAATGCATATTTATACAATGCGATGCATATACTTGCACACAGTGTTTGTTAGAAAGGGGCCTGACATGGGCGACAAAAACCGCATCGTACTGGCATATTCAGGTGGTCTCGACACTTCCGTTGCCATCCCATACCTCAAAGACAGAACAGGCAAAGATGTCGTTGCTGTATCTCTCGACGTTGGTCAGGGTGGTGAAAGCCTCGAAACCATCAAGCAGCGTGCGCTCGCTTGTGGCGCTGTGGAATCGTATGTTGTTGATGCGCGTGACGAATTCGCTAATGAATACTGCATGCTCGCTCTTAAAGCTAACGCCATGTACGAGGGCGTGTACCCGCTGGTCTCAGCTATTTCCCGCCCATTGATTACCAAGCATCTGGTGCGTGCCGCTCACCAGTTTGGCGCTGACACTATCGCCCACGGCTGCACAGGCAAGGGTAACGATCAGGTGCGCTTTGAGGTGTCGATTCAGTCCATCGACCCCTCACTTAAAGCCATCAGCCCAATTCGTGATCTGTCATTGACTCGCGACGTGGAAATTGCTTACGCCAAAGACCATCAGCTGCCAATCGTGCAGACTGAGAAAAGTCCTTACTCAATTGACCAAAACGTATGGGGACGCGCTATCGAAACTGGATTCCTCGAAGATCCGTGGAATGGCCCAACCAAGGACTGCTACGCCTACACTGACGATCCGGCATTCCCTCCTGTTGAAGACGAAGTGGTTATTGAATTCGTTAAGGGCGTGCCAGTCAAGATTGACGGCCGTGACGTAACTCCGCTACAGGCCATCGAAGAGATGAACCGTCGTGCTGGAGCACAGGGCATCGGTCGCATTGACCTGATCGAAGACCGTCTGGTAGGTATCAAGTCGCGCGAACTGTATGAATGCCCGGGTGCCATCGCCCTGATTACCGCACATCAGGAGCTGGAGAACTGCTGCTTGGAACGTGAACAACACCGTATCAAGCGCGATATCGACAAGCGTTGGGGCGAACTGGTGTACGATGCGCAGTGGTTCTCGCCAGCCGTCAAGTCACTCAATGCGTTTATTGAAGACACCCAGCAGTATGTCTCTGGTGAGATTCGCATGATTTTGCATGGTGGGCGTGCTGTAGTAACGGGGCGCCGCTCTGATACCTCGCTATACGATTACAATCTGGCCACCTACGATTCAGGCGACAGCTTTGATCAGAATGCTTCCAACGGATTTATTGAAATCTACGGACTGCCATCCCGTGTGGCTGCAGCCCGCGATGTGAAGTTCGGCAATGGCATTGAAGTACCCGAAAACGCCGTCGAATAAACATATCAACCAACAAGGGAAAATGAGAAAACGTTAAGAAGCAATTGACAGCAACGGACTGCATTGAGAGTGAACTCGGTGTGGTCCGTTGTTTGTTTCACAACCACATTCACAGGTAAGGTAGACAGCATGACTGAGAACGACACCAACCATCTCGCCCTATGGGGCGGACGATTCTCTTCCGGCCCATCACCAGAACTCGCCAGACTATCCAAATCCACACAATTCGACTGGCGTTTAGCTGACGACGATATCGCTGGTTCCCGAGCCCACGCACGCGCCCTCGGGCAAGCAGGACTGCTCACCGACGACGAGTTGGAGCAGATGGAAGCCGCTCTCGACGAATTACAACGCCGCGTCGACTCTGGACAATTCGCCCCTATCGACGATGATGAAGACGAGGCCACCGCACTTGAACGCGGACTGCTTGACATCGCCGGCGACGAGCTCGGCGGCAAGCTACGCGCTGGACGTTCCCGCAACGACCAGATCGCCTGCCTGATCCGCATGTGGCTACGCCGCCACGCACGCCGTATCGCTGGGATGACACTCGACCTTGTTGACGCTCTTATCGAACAATCCACACGAGCCGGTGACACAGTAATGCCCGGTCGTACACACATGCAACACGCTCAGCCTGTGCTCCTGGCACATCAGCTGATGGCTCACGCATGGCCACTTATTCGCGACGTACAACGCTTAACGGACTGGGACTCGCGCATTGATGCCAGCCCATACGGTTCCGGCGCACTTGCTGGTAACACGCTCGGTCTTGACCCGCAGGCTGTAGCTGAAGAACTGGGATTCTCTCGCGTAACCGACAATTCCATCGACGGTACTGCCGCACGTGATCTGGTGGCTGAATTTGCTTTTATTGCCGCCATGCTTGGCGTAGATATCTCCCGGTTGAGTGAAGAAATCATTATCTGGAATACGCAGGAATTCGCTTTTGTGCGCCTTGACGATGCATACTCAACCGGCTCATCAATTATGCCGCAGAAAAAGAACCCCGACATTGCTGAGCTCGCTCGTGGAAAGTCTGGTCGCCTAATTGGCGATTTGACCGGTCTGCTTGCCACACTTAAGGGTTTGCCTACCGCGTATGCGCGCGATCTGCAAGAAGATAAAGAAGCGGTTTTCGACCAGGTAGACACGTTAGAAGTATTGCTACCTGCTTTTACCGGCATGGTTGCCACGATGACCTTTGATACAGACCGTCTTGCTGCTGAAGCGCCCACCGGTTTTGCCTTGGCCACTGATATTGCCGAATGGTTGGTTCGTAATGGTGTACCGTTCCGTCATGCACACGAACTTTCCGGCGCTTGTGTCAAAATCGCCGAAAGCCGCAATCAGGAATTATGGGATTTAACGGATGACGATTTCACTAGCGTGTTTAACGGATTCTTGCCAGCCGATAAGGCTCCGCAGGTGCGCGAAGTGCTATCGGTAGAAGGTTCAGTGGCGGCTCGTTGCGGTAAAGGGGGCACTGCTCCTGAACGTGTGCGCGAACAGCTTGCTGATGCGAAAAACATTGTGGAGTCGCTACGCCAGTTTGCTAATTCCACCAGTGACGGTTCTGCCTACCATGCACCTGAATCACAGGCGTGAACTAGTTGGTAAACAAAGTAGATACCACGTGGCGATATGTTGAATGACATATCCGTCGATGTGTCATACAAGAGAAAACAGGTTCTACCGCGCACGGTCGTACCCTTTGTGGATGGCTTAGCGCGGTTTTTCCTTAAGTGAGTGCTATGTATAGCAGACGGGCGGCTTATGCTGATATCAACAGGCAGCAAGGGGGAAGAGCGATATGACGGCAGGTAAACAACGGCATCGCAGCAACGCGTTCGTTACAGTAATCCTGCGCAGCATCAGACATTCGCTGGGTCGTTTTTTCGCTATTATCGGCATTGTTGCGTTCGGCTGCGGCTTCTTCGCTGGATTACAAATGAGTGGCCCTGATATGCGCATTGCCGCCGACAATTACTACGACGGCGCCAACCTGTGGGATATTCGTTTAATTTCCACACTGGGCTTCTCTGATGACGATGTTGAACGCATCCGCGACATTGACGGCATTGACGCGGTGATGCCATCCATCTCCACTGATGTGATGATGGATTTTGATAGCGAACAAGTAACTGTGCGCATCAACCTTTTGCCTGAATCCGCTGAAAACAGCGAACAAGTAGATGATGTTACCGTCGACTCCGATGATGACGACTACCTCAACCGGCTGATCCTGCGCGACGGACGTTGGCCTACCGCTGCCGATGAATGCGTAATTCTTGCCGACGCGTCGGCTTCTGTAGAATTGGGCGACACAATTTCCGTACTGTATGGCAGTGATGATGACACGCTCGACGATACGCTTGTCACCCGCGAGTTCACTGTTGTTGGAACTGTCAGTTCTGCCAACTATCCGTATACCGTGAGCTTCGGTTCCACTACACTTGGCTCTGGCATGATTCACCAGGTTCTGTTCACTCCGCGTGACGCCTTTACCAGCAATGCTGCATACACCGAGATTTACGCCACTGTTGATGGGGCATCCGACTACGAAAGCGGTTCCGACGACTACCAGGCCGTAGTCGATGAGGTCACTAATCGCATCGATAACGAGTCTGACAATATTGCAGAAGCTCGACTCGAAGATTTACGCAGTGAAGCGCAAGAAGAACTCGACGAAGCAGCTGCCACTCTTGCTGACTACCAGGAACAACTCGAACAAGCACAAGCCGA
>CAYQJZ010000002.1:45028-56851 GCA_964417995.1 uncultured Bifidobacterium sp. | reverse complement strand
GAGTCTCAACTTGCTGACGCTCAAGCTGAGATCGACGACTTGGAAGCTCCTGACATTTACATTCTCGACCGTACACAAAGCGAAGGTGCCGCCAGCTACGAGAGCGACAGTGAACGCATCGACAGTATTGCCAACGTATTCCCGTTCATTTTCTTTCTTGTCGCCGCGCTTGTTGCTTTGACCACCATGACCCGCATGGTGGAAGACGAACGCGTAGAAATCGGTACATACAAAGCACTCGGATACGCCACCACGCAAATCGCCTCCAAGTACCTTGTGTACGCGGCTCTCGCCAGTGTGGTTGGCGCGGTTCTCGGTATTGGCGTGCTGTGCCAGATTCTGCCATACGTGATTATGCAGGCATACGGCATTATCTACGCTGTGCCGTCACTATCAATACCGTTACCGATTTTGCCCGTACAAGCGCTGCTTGCTGGTGGTTTGGGTGTTGGCGTGACTCTATTGAGCACATGGTGTGCTGTGGTGTCGAGCCTAAGAGAGACTCCGGCTCAGTTGATGGTACCTCGTCCGCCGAAAGCAGGAAAACGCATTCTGCTGGAACATATTGGCCCACTGTGGAAGCGCATGTCGTTCTCGTGGAAGGTTACCTGCCGTAACATCTTCCGCTATAAAAAACGTTTCTTCATGACCATTATCGGTATTAGCGGATGCACAGCGCTGATGCTTGTCGGATTCGGCTTACACGACTCAATCTGGGATATTATCGACAACCAGTACGGGTCGATCCAACAGTATGACATTGTCATCAGCATGGATGATACCGCCACGCAAGACGATGTGGACGAGGTTACACAATTCCTCACCGATAATGACACCACTAATATCACGCAGGTGGCCATTGAAAACATGTGCGCCGAAGGTGATGACGAGCTCAGCTTACAGGTGGTTATTCCTGAAAATACCAGTGAGCTGACGGATATTCTCACCTTCCGCGATCGCGCCAGCCAACAGACTGTTACTTTCGACGACGATTCGGTGCTGATCACCGAGAAAGCTGCCACCACGCTCAGTTTGAGTGTTGGTGACAGTATTACCCTGTATCGGCAAGACAGTATGGGCAATTCAGTAGGAGATGGTGTCGAAGCCACGGTTAGTGGCATTGTTGAATATTACGTAGGTAATGCTGTATTTGTTGGTCCTAATGCGTGGGCAGACATGGCCACACAAGACAGTGAACTCGATGTTGAGCCTGACTATGACACGTTATACGCTATCGGACCCACCGGTGACACGGTGCGTAGCACGTTGAGCGAAGAATTACGCGAAATTGATCACGTATCTACCGTCACTCTGTCGGAAACATCGGTGAGCACATACACCACCATGCTCAATTCGATCAATGTTATCGTCGTTATACTGATCGTGGCAGCGGCTGCTCTGGCGTTTATTGTGCTGATCAATCTTACTAACATCAACATCGGCGAACGCGTACGCGAGATTGCCACACTCAAAGTGCTGGGCTTCACGCGAGGTGAGATACAAGCATATATTTTCCGCGAGGTGGCGATTCTCTCACTGGTAGGAGACCTGATTGGTCTTGTACTGGGAACAGTGTTAGAAGACTTTGTTATCACTACCGTTGAGGTGAGCGCGGTGATGTTCGGCAGATCTATTCACATGGCCAGCTACCTGTGTTCGTTCGCGCTCACTATGGTGTTTACTGCCATGGTGGTTCTGATTATGCGCCGCAAACTTGATCGCGTTGACATGGTTGAAAGCCTCAAGTCTGTTGATTAGCAAGATTAGCGACTGTAAGCGCAACACAATCGCGAAGTATAGATGGAGACAGCCAGTACAGCAGAGGTGTCAGTTCATGCAGTTATGTACGCTTGCCTAGTTTGCAGTACAGCTCATATATCACATAGTTGCAGTGACTTCGACAGGTAACACTGCCAGTGGAACCTGTCTGCCGCTGCTGCGAAACTGGGTAGGCTCTGAACGGGCATAACACTGCTGATTGGCGTTCACAAGGGAGATGCATTATGGCTCACGTCATCGATTTCAAGGAGGCTGGTTTCAGCACACTCCTTGACGAATTGGAATGGCGCGGGTTGGTGTCTCAGTCCACGGACCGGGACCGACTCGCAGAAGCGTTGAATGGTGAGCCGATTACGTTCTATTGCGGTTTTGACCCGACCGCAGCATCGTTGCATATTGGCAATCTCGTTCAGCTGATTAATATGCGTCACTTGCAGGCAGCTAGTCATCACCCGATCGCCCTGGTTGGTGGAGCAACAGGTTTGATTGGTGACCCCCGTCAGTCCGGGGAACGCACGTTGAATCCTAAAGACGTTGTTGCTGGTTGGGCTGAACGTTTAAAAACACAAATTGGTGGCATTCTTGAAACTGAAGGCGACAATCCGGTACGGTTTGTCAGCAATTACGACTGGACTGCTGACATGACCGTTATTGACTTTTTGCGCGATGTGGGTAAGAACTTCCGTCTTGGTACGATGCTTGCCAAAGATACGGTGGCTCGTCGCCTGAACTCTGAAGAAGGCATCAGCTTTACTGAATTCAGCTACCAAGTGCTGCAAGGTAACGATTACCTGCATTTGTATGAGGAATATGGGTGCACGTTAGAAATTGGTGGCAGTGACCAGTGGGGTAATCTCACCTCTGGTCTTGACCTGATTCACAAAGTGCACGGTGTAGACGTTAACGTGTTTACCAGTCCGATTATTACTGACGCGCAGGGTAAAAAGTTTGGCAAATCCGAGGGTAATGCGGTCTGGCTTGACGCCACTATGCTCAGTCCCTACCGTTTCTATCAGTTCTGGTTCAATCGTCCTGATTCGGAGATGGAGAGCCTGCTTAAAGCGTTTACGTTCCTGCCGAAAACTGAGATTGAACGTCTTATTGAGGCTACACAGAGCAATCCTGGTGCTCGTGAAGCTCAACGCACACTGGCATGGGAAGTCACCAGTCTGGTGCACGGTGAGGTCGCGACTCAAGCGGCTATTGACGCTTCATCTGCGCTATTTGGTCGTGGTGATTTGACCGCTATCGATGAAGACACACTGGATGCTGCACTCGATGGGCTGCGTATTGAAGCCGAAGATGGTACAAAAGCATTTGCTGTCGCACATGTTGGCGATCGTGTGGCCGAAGCTGGTGTGAAAGCCGGCTTGTTTAAGTCGTTGTCTGAGGCTCGCAAAACCATCAAATCTGGTGGCGTATACCTTAACAATGAGCGCGTTAACGATCAGGAACAATTGCTCAGCAATGGAGACTTTTTGCACGAGCGTTTTGCTCTGATTCGCCGCGGCAAGCGTTCACTCGGCGTTGTGGAAAACCGTTAACAATAAGGCATGGAAACTTACAAGCGCAGACACAAGCTTGAGGCTGGTGACAGTCAGCATGACACAGACCATAGAACCACAGACCACACGTTGATACCAACGGTAGGGGAGAGGGAATAATTACCAATGGCAGAAAGTAACAATCACTCATCACAACGACGCTCGAATGCAGGTCGCTCATCTGGTCGTGGCTATTCCGGTAATCGGAACAGCAAGGGGTATTCGTCACGCAATGGTGGAAAAGGGTATAAGTCCCGCCGTTTTAACTCCCAAGGTGGTTCACGCTACAACGGCAACCGCCATGCTTCGGGTGATGGTGATACCGAACGCCGCTACAACAATGGGGGCAATAACAATCATCGTGACGGGCAACAGTCCCGGCGAAACTTCCACCACGGCAATGGCCAGGGTAATCGTTCCGGCTACCGTCGCAATGCTGACCATCGCGATGACAACAGGCGCGATGGAAATCCGCGCTATCACAACACGGATCGCAACAATAAGCGTCCTCAAAACGGTGAGCGTCACGAGTTTACATCTGAACAGAAGCGCGAATACCGTGAGAACAAGCGTCGCGAATACTTGTCGAAGCCACGCCGCAACTCTGACGGCACAATGAGCTTCCCCTCGCAGAACCCGTACACTGATCGTCGGCCTGGTGAGCCTAAGATGCCTAAAGGCATGGAATGGTCGATGCTCTCCAAGGATGAACGCGAACGTTTACGCGGTTTATCGAAAGAACATGCTGAGAACATCGGATTGCACACTCTCGCCGCATTCGCCTTAGAAGAAAGTGATCCTGATGCGGCATTAGAACATGCCAAGTGGGTGGCACACCAGGCGTCGCGTATCGATTTCGCTCGCGAAACATTAGCATTCATCGCCTACCGTCAAGGCGACTATAAACTGGCAATGCGCGAATTCCGCACCGCCTACCGTATGAACGGATTCGCTGACTACTTGCCGTTTATCGCAGACTGTGAACGTGGTATTGGTAACCCGAAAAAAGCTATTGAAGTGGCTTTGTCAGATGACGCCACAATGCTGCGTGGCGAAGCCAAAGCTGAAATGTTCCTGGTATACGCGGGTGCGCTCGGCGACCTTGAACATTGGGACAAGGCTGTCGAGATTGTGCACACGCTCGGCCGGTCTAAGGGTTTATCTGGTGCGTATCGAATGCGTGCTGTGCAGGCTGAACAGTTCTTCCTGGAACAGGCCGGCCGCACTGACGAAGCGATGGCTTTGGACGATCTGCTTGACCGCCTGGAAATGCAATACGCCGATGTAGACGAGGACGAAACCGCTGACGATGTAGTAATCGACTATGACCTGCATCATATGTCAGATGATCTGATGGAAGAACTGGGTATTAGCGAGGAGGATGCGCAATTCGCTCCCAGTGAGAGTGAACCTGACGTGCATGATGACGCCAGCACAGAGGCTGACAGCAGTTCTAGTGACGAATCTGACCGTGACCGCAACAATGGTGAGACAGACAGCACTACCAGTGATTCAGCTACTGAGACTGGTGATAGTGAACAAGATCCAGCGAACTTAGACGACGAATTAACTATTGAAGACGAATATCGGCAAATTCTCGCTGAAGCTGGTGTAGACAGCGACGACGATTCTCAATCAGAGGATGTGAATACAGTCGATAATTCTGAATCGGATGCTGCCGACGACACACAGTCCACAGAACAGTAAGCGTGACAGGAGCAGGGATGACAACATGCCTCGGCGGCACTGACCGGCCACTTGCTGAGATTTACGGTCTCGCACTGTTAGACCTTGACGGTGTAGTGTACCGCGGCAAGCAACCGGTCGCTTATGCAGCTGATAGTATTCGTGCTGCTGAGGCTGCCGGTATGGTTGTGGAATATACGACGAATAATTCGTCGCGTTTTCAACGCGTTGTTGCTGACCAGCTGCAAGGTTTCGATCTTAATGTGCAGCCGTGGCAGGTGATCACCTCATCAGTGGTAGCTGCGCGTATGGTTGCTCGTGCTGTTCCCAGCGGTGCGCGCGTTTTTGTTCTCGGCTCCGATCACTTACGAGAAGAAGTCACTTCCCAAGGCTTGACAGTAGTGAGCAGCGCGAATGATAATCCAGTTGCTGTTATACAGGGCTGGGATCCTGATATGACATGGCGTCAGATGGCCGAGGCTGCTTTTTCTGTAGAACATGGCGCCACGTATTACGTCACCAACCGCGATTTAACCATTCCTCGCGAGCTGGGTATCGCTCCCGGTTGCGGCTCCATGATTCAAGCGGTTATCAACGCTACGGGCGTTGAACCTGTTGCCAGTGCTGGTAAACCTGAGCCTGCTATGTACGATGAGGCACGTGTGCTTGCTGCCTCCGATGGCTGCCCCCCAGTGGAACAGAAGAAATGTTTGGCAATTGGCGACCGTCTTGACACAGATATTGAAGCTGGAAACCGTGGCGGATACGACTCATTAGCTGTACTCACCGGCGTAACAAATCCACATGAGCTGATGCTCGCACCCGCTCACTTACGGCCCACATACATTGCGTGCGACTTACGAGCATTGAATAAGCCCATGCCACGCCCTGAATGTGTTGGCAATGGAACATGGGAATGCGGTACCGCATGGGCGCGTGTTGACAGCGATGGTAAAACTGATGGTACGGTAACTGTCAGCAGTTCCACTGATATCAACGCGCTGCGAGCAGCTTGCTGCGCCACATGGCAGGCCGCAGATGCTGGCATAACAGTGAACAGCAGTATGCTGCCAGCCTTCACTCTTGCCTGAACACTTTTAGCCGGTGTCATCAGAATAACGCGTATGAGGAAAACGGAGATACAGATGGCAATTCCACAACCATCACCGGCACAGTTTGCACAAATGCAGAAGAACAATACGCCCAACACCGTCGCCGGCAACACTGGTAATAACGTCAACCACACACCACAAACAACCGATAGGTCAACAAACAACTCCATCAACGCAGCAAACGGTGCTGACAAAGCCACCACCCCCGTGGAAGAACGTTTCCCTCAATTAGCTGAGATCGACAACATGGATTACGCCCAACGCATCGAGATTTTCCAACACGTTCTCGACTCACTACAAAGCGAACTCGACGAGAATCGCGAATAACATGCCCCTCGACAATGCACCTGTCAACGGATTACACACCCCACCTCACTCGGCTGCGAGTAGTACACACTACACAGACCGACTTGACACACTATTGGTCGCACAAGGACTCGTCGACAGCCGGTCAAAAGCACAACGCCTCATCAAAAGCGGTAACGTCACCGTCAACGGTGTCGCTGCCACCAAAACATCCCAACGCGTAACCAGCACAGACCATATCGTTGTCAACAAAGGCGACGACTACGTTTCGCGCGGCGCATACAAACTTATCGGAGCATTCACCGCATTCGCCGACCACGGTCTACCAGAACCCCACAACAGAGACTGCCTTGACATCGGCGCCTCAACAGGCGGATTTTGCGATGTACTACTACGGCGCGGAGCAGCACACGTAATCGCTCTCGACGTTGGACACAACCAACTCGACCCACGCATTGCTCACAATCCACGCATCATTGACATGAGCGGCGTCAACATCCGCGACGTAACAGACGCTGACCTGCCTTACCGTCCAACGATGATTGTCTCCGACGTGTCCTTCATCTCCCTAACATACGTTATTCCCGTTATCGCTCGCATAGCCGCACCCGACGCGCATATCGTTTTACTTGTCAAACCCCAATTCGAAGTCGGCAAAGGGTATTTAGGCAAAGGCGGCGTAGTCACCGACCCTGAATTACGCCAGAAAGCACTCGCCAACGTTATGGACTGTGCACACGAGCATGGCCTTACCGTAGTGGCTACAGCTCCATCACCAGTTGAAGGTACTCACGGTAACCATGAATACTTGCTTTACGCCCGTTGTGACAGCAAAAAGGCATAACGAATATCTCTATGGCTTATCTCTTTCTTATGCAAGGCTTTTTGCGTACTCATTCCACGAAACAAGGCGGAATGCTTCCCCGATGTTGGATTAGCTAAAAGCACTCCTGATAGCGAGCCTGACCCAGAAGTTGGCATTTAACATGAACAAGAAAAATGCCCCCAAGTTGGGGTAGTATGTGGAACATTCTGGTTATGGGTGGTTGGAAGACAATATCACCTACGATTATGACTCCACTGCCTGCACTACTGAACAATTCAGCAACACCCAAGTGGCATAGCCAATAAGGAGACAGAATGAGTCAACAACAGTATGTCTGCGACAAATGTGGTTGCACGCAGTATGTGAGCGACCAATTCCAGGCCACAGGTGGCAACTTCGCTAAGATATTCGATATTCAAAATAAGCGGTTCATCACAATCAGCTGTTGCCAGTGCGGATACACTGAACTGTATCGTGCGCAGACCGACACAGGTATGAATGTTCTTGATTTTCTGATGGGCTGACGCTTTGAGCTACATCTGGATCTGAATTCACAGCACGTTTGAGTAACTATGCTTAAACGTTCCGCATTCCTCACACCAATAATGCGTGGATATTTATACAACAAGATTTGTGTTACCCAGTAATACGGATAGGATGGAACAGGCTTAACAGGTACAGTTCAGCACAGCGTTGCGCGGAATGGTGGACAATATGCGGGTGTTCGACTTTGATGGCACCATCTACGATGGTGAGAGCTTATTCGATCTGTACTTGTTCAGTGTCAGATATGAGCCCAAAGTATTACGCTATATTGCTCCGGTTCTCAATTGTGGTATCAGATACAAAATCGGCAAAGCAGAACCAAATCAGATGGAACGCAAACTGGACAATATTGTCAGCCGGTACGTTGCTGATCTGGAACATTCACGGCGTTTGGAACGCCAAGCGCGACGTTGCGGAGTAATACATGAAGAATATGCAGGCAATTCAGTTGTTGAAAGTGATATTGCTGATATGCCGCAGGATATTCAGAATGGTCTTGACGCCTTATCGCGCATGTTTTGGGATCGCCGCTTCCGCAGAATCAAATCATGGTACGAGCCACGGCCTGATGACGTAATCGTCACCGCATCATTCGATCGCACCATAGGGGAAGCCTGCCGCCGTCTTGGTCTCACTCAAGTAATCGCCTCTACCATTGACCCACAGAGTCTGGAAATTTCGCATCTCAATTTTGGTTTGAATAAAGTCCGGCGGTTCCACGAAGTGTACGGTGACGTTACTATCGACGAATTTTATACAGATAGCCGTCACGATCAGCCCATGATTGATATTGCTCGTACCGCCTACCTTGTCAAAGGAGACAAGGTTATTCGCATCAAGTAACCGCAATTATGTCAGCGAACTCGTATCGGGTGTTCACCGTCAGTACGGTACTGTCAGCAGATGCTAGCGGGCGTCAGTGAACGAACTGGCATTTACGTAACGCTGGTAATGCCAATAGAATGCGGAATGATAACGTTATGCGGGTGCTGTAATGTCGTATGATGCTCACGAGAGTGTCTGCAAACCCACAACATACGTTTGTATGGACACAGGCAAGAGCGTCCGCGGGTACCGCGAACATCAAGGGAGGGCAGTGCGATGATCGATCCAGAACCGTATGCTGCGGTTAGGGGAGAGGGATTCCCTATCGTTTTTGTGCACGGTATGGGTGTTGATCACCGTTCGCTGCTGCTTTTAGACAGTGCCTTCCCTGAAGGAACACGCCGTATATACCTCGATCTGCCGGGTTACGGGCGTACTTCGGTGTTGCCTGGCCTTGGTGGCTTGCCAGAATATGCCAACTGGCTTCTTGACGCTATTGACGAGCTGGTTGGCACGGGCGGATTTGCACTAGTCGGTAATTCCATGGGTGCTGCTCTTGCTCGTGAGATGATTGCGCATATGCCAGGGCGAGTCAAAGGAATTGCCATGATTGCTCCGGTGATTGACCCCGTGATGGCTCACCGCCGTGTTGCCGAACACGATGTGCACAATCCCAATCCCGACCTCATGCACAAGTTACCACTCGACCAGGTGTTGGATTTTATTCGTATGGGCGTCAATCAATCCTTTGATGCGTGGAAACGCTATCAAATGTATGTTTTGCCTGGTATTCGCGCCTTCGATCGCGACGCCTACATGAAATTGGAATCCCGCTATTGGCTGGCTGACGACCCGGAACGTGTATTCGGTACCTTCGATGGACCAGCCACCATTATCTGCGGGAGACAAGATCAGATCGTTGGTTATGAGGATCAGCACGAGATTCTGCAATATTACTCAAACGCCCGGTACACGGTAATTGAAGAGGCAGGGCATAACGTACATATTGACCAGCCTGAACAGGTGAACGCACTGCTCAGCGACTGGGCAGGACAGCTTCCTCTGTGAAAAGCAGTACGGTGAAAGTGCCGTTCACGACTGGCACAGTTCGTATGTGAGTCTCAATTGTTTATATCGCTTGTAGGTGATTGTAGTGGAGAATAGTGAAGTAATGGTTGGCCAGCTGGTCGGATTTGCGATCATGCTGGTTATTGGATATATCTGCGTGAAATGCAAAGTGTACGGCGAAGAAACCTTGGACGGTATTCGCCAAATCATTATCAACGTGGGTATTCCACTGATGGTGTTCGCTAACGCTGTATCCGGTGCAACCCGCAGCGATCTTGTGGAATCCGGTATTGTGCTGGTGCTCGCAGTGTTTATGTATGCAGCATTAGGTGTAGTGATGTGGGTGCTTGCGCGAGTAATGCGACTGTCTGTTGATCGCGGCCACGTCTTCCAGATCGCATTCATGTTCGGCAATGTTGGATTTATCGGATTGCCATTGCTTGTAGCACTTTTCCCCGAACGCGGTGCTTTATATTATGCTCTGGTGGCGCTCGTCGAACAGGCTCTGCTATGGACTTACGCTGTCTGGGCAATCAAACCAGAAGCTGTGCGTAACGAAGAAGCACGTGAATCTGTCTCTCAGCGGATACGCAATATGATCAGTCCTGGCTTGATAGCAGTGATCATCTCGCTGCTGGCAATTCTGATTGGCGTGCAGGTTCCAGATGTCATTATCACTCCGCTCAAAACGGTTGGTTCTATGTCTACACCGTTGTCATTGATGTATATTGGTGGTTTATTCGCCTTACGTGAGTGGGCGGGTACGTTACGCCGTCCTGAAGTGTACATTGGCGTTATTGCCAAGATGATCGTTATGCCTATAGTGCTGTACTGTCTGTTCGCTTATATTCCGCCATTGTTGGGCTTCACACTGGACTCCGAAGCAGTACACGCGATCACTATTATCAGCGGTATGCCTACAATGGCCACTCTGGTTATATTGGCCGAACGTGAACATAATCATGCCGAGTATGCGGTCGGCTTGGTGCTATTAACCACGGTAGCAAGTCTGCTGACATTAGCGTTGGTATCTTTTGTGGTGTTCTAATACGTGCGTATAAGTACACGTTCCTGCTTACGCATGCAGCTTCACGTGCTTGTAGCAGCAGGTTCTATTTATGTTCGGAAGAACGTGTCGATGTGGCGGATGCGTTCATCGAGCATAGGCAGATTCTGTTTATGGTTGGAAGAACGCTGATATACAGTGCAGATTGCCGATTTGTGCATTGTGTTTTCAAAAGTGTTAAGAAGTTTTAGGTAACTGAAATTCAATGATCACTGCTGATATGTCGTATTTGACCGATGAAATTATTCGCGATTGAATGAAGCATATGAGAGAGTTTTGCACACGCTGGTGGGCACGTATTGCCACTATCGATATGTTATTTACTGCCGTTATTGCTCTTATTGCGTCGTTGATCGGCTCGTGGCTTAAGCAATATCCGGGGTTCAGTCTGTTTGGTGCACTGATTATTGCTCTACTGCTAGGCATGATTGCACAATTCCCCATTCGGCGCTGGTATGTGAACACCAGTGATGTACGGCGTGCCGGCGTAAAAGACGCCGCTGGGTTGATTTCCAACAAGCTGCTGCGCCTCGGTATTATTCTGCTTGGTTTCAAACTTAACTTGCATGTACTGTTTACCCAGGGCATTAAATGTTTACCACTTGCCGCTGTAGTAGTAACGCTGACCATCGTGGTGACGTATACGATTGCTCGCACACTTGGTGTGGAACCCCGACTCGCTATTATGGTTGCCGGAGGTACCGGTATTTGTGGCGCAGCCGCTGTTATGGGCTTGTCAGGTTCTCTTCGCACGTCACCAGAGGAAGAAGAAAGTAAAGCTGACGATGAAGTAATGGCTGTTGCCACAGTAGCTATTATGGGCACCATTTTTGCTCTTATCGAGATTGCTGTGGGCGGTTTACTGCCGTTGAACACTGATCAAAAGGGCATTATTGCCGGTGCATCGTTACACGAGATCGCGCATGCGGTGGCAGCTGGAGACGCTTTTGGAGCTGTCGATATCGCCACAATTATGAAGCTCAGCCGCGTATTAATGCTGGTATTTGCTGCTATTATCATCGCTATCTGGTGGGATAAACGCCATGCTGCAGGCACATCTGATGG
>CAYQJZ010000002.1:37349-44928 GCA_964417995.1 uncultured Bifidobacterium sp. | reverse complement strand
GTGCTGTTCTTCTGATGCATGTATGCGTATGCGTGCACGTGCACATACACATGCGCGCATACGTACGGTGCTGTGCTTTTGTAGTGCGCGTAGAACGTTTACAGGCTCTGTGCGGGCTATAAGGTCAGAACGCGTTGATGGTTTAGAGTCTTTGGTGCTTGCGCTGTTCGTGTGTGGGACTGACAAGGGTTACGCCGTTGATATGATCTGATATTCATGCCAGCTATGAGGACGGCACGCTGAGTATCACACTGGACAAAGCCTCAGCCTGTGGAATCTGTTGAACACAAGCACACCATTACTATCGAAAGCTGATAGAAAAACGGGTATAGCAAGGCCTGCTTGTGGTTGCGTTAGAAGCAGGCCTTTTATTATTGTCAGATATTCTTAAGAGTGGATGTTGTCAACGGTGAGAAAGGTCGTTCATGGACGAGCAGACGGTTGTCACCGAAGCCAAATTAGGCTATCTGAACTTTTTAGGGCGTGAAGATCGCGTGCGGCATCATCGCTATATCGAAGAGATGAAGCCGTTTGATCTGATGAAATCCGGCAACGTTGCTGCTATTCGGGAAAGTGAACGGTTATGGTCATCGGGGTTGAGCGGTCAATTATGCGATGATCCACTACGTAGTGCTCAATACATGTTCGTCGCTGCAGTAACACTTGCTACACGCTTCGCTATCGAAGGCGGTATGGACGAGGAAGATGCCTACAATGCCAGCGATCTGTATATACAGGACGTCGACCGTTGTGAGAGTACCGACGAGGTGCAACGCTTGCACACCGATATGATGACGTTTTTTACGTGGGCAATGTCAGATTTGCAGAAAATAGAGGTGCAATCGCGTGCTGTCGTAGAAAGCATGGATTACATTCGTTACCACTTGCATGAGCGAATCACCGTGCCGATGATTGCCGAGCATGTGCATCTTAATCCCACGTATTTATCGGAGTTATTTGCCCGAGAAACAGGAACAACAATCTCGCAATATATCACTGATCAGCGTATGGAAGCCGCTGAGAATATGCTCAAATATTCCGAATATTCATTGGGGGAGATATCAGAGATTCTTGCTTACCGGTCACAAAGTCATTTCACTAAGGTGTTCCGGGAACGCAGTGGTATGACGCCTGGGCAGTATCGTAAGAAGTATGCACAGAAGGGCTTGTGGCCTGAGTGAGCGACCCGGTATCAGAGAATACAAAGAACCGACCTGAGCATATGCTGCAGGCCGGTTTATATAAAACGCCTAAATCACTTGGTGAAAATGCTCTTGATAGCGTTCCATGAGGTCTGGGAGAGAGCATAGGTGCCGATCATTGGATCGCTGGCAGCGATCGGGGAACGCAGAGCCTCATTAATCATCGTATTGTTCTTCATGGGTTATTCCTTTTCTTCAGCACGACCGTCTTGGTCTGCGGTCGCTATCTACCTTTGTTCTTATTTCTGTGTTGCACGTGCCACTGTAAAACAATTGGCAAGAGAATACTTTGCCGCTTTTGTTGTTTTTTTGTCATAATTATCGGTGTCTCTTGAATGAAGATAACGCTGGAGAGCGTTACGGTAACGAGAACATGAATTATGCACCGTGATTCGGTTATATCGGCGTTCCGCTCAGTGCCTACAGGTTACGGTGGAAGCATATGACGTGCGGCACGAGTATGCCAAACAATCACGAAGGTGAGGACGATATGGGCATGCCACTAGATCTATACGTGATTCGCCACGGGCAATCCGAAGCCAATGTTATTGTGCAGGCCGGTCAACGAGGCGATGAATCCCTATATACGCAAGATAATGTGACGGTACCCGACAGGTCATGGCGCTTGACAGCAACAGGACGTAAACAAGCCGACTGTATTGGACGGTGGCTTGTTAAACAGCAACAGCTTTTTGACCGTTACCTCGTCTCACCGTATGTGCGGACACGCGAAACGGCAGCAACAATGGCTCTGCCCAAAGCCCGGTGGGAGGAAAGTCGCGTACTGCGGGAACGTTCATGGGGTGAGATCAATACCGTCACCCAGGAGGAATTCCGCACCAACTACCCACGCAACTGGATGTTTAAACGCACCGATCCTTTATATTGGCGACCTCCAGCGGGAGAATCAATTGCCGATGTTGCCGAGGACCGCGTGCATAACTTACTCACGTCTCTTAACCGACGGTCAGATGCCCAATCGGTAGTGGCCGTTAGCCACGGTGATTTTATGTTGGCGTTAATGCTCACGTTGGAAGATATTTCTGATGAGGAATTCTTGCGTCGCGCTGACAGTCCTGACTGGCAGATTACTAATTGCACATGCTTGCATTACTCCCGGCGCGACCCCACCACAGGGCGTACCTCGCATCGGATGCGCTGGGAACAAACAGCCCGCCCAGTCTGCGACGTTCACGGACATTGGACGGTAGAAGTAGAACCATGGCGTGAATTCACCAAACCGCTACTGTCTAACGGTGATCTTGTTGATGTAGTACAAACCGTCAATCGTCATCTGTAATACGTGTGTAACACGGGCAAAACCTCAGAAACCTCAGCTTTACAACTCACCGATTTCTCATGCTGTCAATCCGCTAATTTCCAGGTTGCGGATACAATGGCGTGAGCGCGGATGCTGTTACCCGCGCACAAGAGAGATATCTAAGGAGTTGCAGATGAAGAATCTGTTTGCTTGGAACATTCATGGCGACGGGAAGACACTCCACCCCGGCGAAGTTGTCGAACCGGATGAACGCCTGTCGTGGGGGCGTACTGCGGGCATTGGTGCACAACATGTGGTCGCCATGTTCGGTGCCACATTCCTTGTGCCGATTCTGACCGGCTTTGACCCCACCACCACACTGTTCTTTACCGCATTCTCGACCGCATTGTTCCTGTTGATTAACAAGAACGTGTTGCCAAGCTACCTCGGCTCGTCATTCGGTTTTATTGCGCCGATTACCGCTGTCACCACGGCGAATAAGGGATTAGCGGTTGCCAGCTTCGGCATTATGGTCACCGGTTTGCTGCTGGCTGTAATTGGTGTACTTGTTCACTACGCCGGTTCCAAGTGGATTGACGTCATCATGCCGCCAGTGGTTAACGGTGCTATCGTTGCCATCATTGGTTTTAATCTTGCTCCCAGTGTGTGGGATAATTTCTCTGCCGCACCAGATACAGCTTTTGTTACACTGATCGCGGTTTTGCTGATTTCAGTATTATTTAAAGGTTTGATCGGCCGTCTCAACATTCTTATCGGCGTAATTATCGGCTACATTTACGCGTGCATTCGTGGACAGGTTGACTTCAGCGCTGTCAGCGAAGCGTCATGGGTAGGTCTTCCTAACTTCCACCTGCCAGAAGTGGACTTTTCTATTCTGCCAATGTTCATCCCTGTTGTGCTTGTGCTTGTTGCTGAAAATGTTGGCCATGTTAAGTCTGTAGCACAGATGACTGGCCGTAATTACGATGATCAGATTGGTAGTGCCCTGATGGCCGACGGTCTGGGTACAGCGGTTGCTGGCTTCGGTGGCGGCTCTGGTACCACCACGTACGGTGAAAACATTGGCGTTATGGCCTCCACCAAGGTGTATTCAACCGCTGCTTACTGGTTTGCTGCCGGTTTTGCCTTCTTACTGAGCTTGTGCCCGAAGTTCGGCGCAATTATCAACACCATTCCGGACGGCGTGCTTGGCGGCGTGACCACGTTGCTGTACGGCATGATCGGCATGATGGGTGTGCGTATCTGGGTAGACAATCATGTCAACTTCGACAAGTCATTGAACGTGATGACCGCCGCTGTGGTGATGATTATCGGCATTGCCGACTTCACCTTCGCTATTGAAGGCGTGCAGTTCAACGGTATTGCTATCGGCACCATTGCTGTGCTTGTTGTCTACCACGGTCTGAAGGCTATTGGCAAGGCCACTGGCACCATCGACAAGGATGATCCCGACATACTGTAGCGTACGTCTGACGTGACACAACTAACAACTAAGCAGCCGCCTCCATTTCAGGAAGGCGGCTGCACTGTTATTGCCCACAAACAAATCATGGTGCGCTCAATCTGTGCCAACTGGTCATCTGCAGTAAAACAGCGCGGTTAACCCGCCCCCCCCACAACTTCGCTGTCTGCAACGGTGAAATTTGAATTATCACATAGTGTGCAGCTGCAACCTTGAGGTAGTGCAATCGTGTACAACGCGTTGTTGACGTTAAACAGGGTGGCCGTGTGTTTCATATATGGCCTATAGCCCCGTACTTGTGGCGTGTTTACGTATACAACTACTCCGATTAGATATATCTGCTGCATACAGTGATGCTGAAATTGCGTTCACAGTGCTTAAAGACGGGGAACAGTGAGTGTTGATAGTAATCAATAAGTCCATGCTTTATATGCATGTATTGGTGTCTCGCCACGTATTTGTTTGCTAAGCGCGTGAGGTGTTCAATGGAATAGGTGTGGCAACGGCCGGTCGACGCATAGCTTTTTACATCGCATGGTCGTCCACAGAAAGGAACGATTATGAAGAATCCCAGTCTTTTCCCGCTCGGTGAACCTAATGATGCATACGCGCAGTATTTCATTGGTCAGAGTTATCTCGCTCCGTTGCTTAATAACAGCGAGATTTCCATGTCGAATGTCACTTTCGAGCCTGGCTGTCGCAACAATTGGCATATTCACCACAACTCACCGCAAATTCTTATTGCCGTGGGCGGTGTGGGCTACTACCAGGAGTGGGGTAAGCCAGTGATCACCATGCAGCCGGGCGACGTAGTGTATGTGCCAGCCGAAACCAAGCACTGGCATGGTGCTACTCCGCACGCCTCCTTTGCGCATATTGCCATCATGATTCCCAACGAGAACGTGACCAACGAATGGTTGGAACCGGTAGATAACGAGACATACTATGCGCTTGATGCTGAGGCTGCCAATGCTGTCAGCCGCTAAGATTACCTAAGAACGAGACTGACATAAACAGTCTGATTGGTATGCAGACAAATAAGTAATCAGGATGCGCTGGCTACTGCCAGAGGTTGACAATCACCATGTAGATTGCCACCATCTGGCAGGCGTATCCGGCAACAGTTCCGCAGTGGAAAATCTCATGGAATCCAAAAATACGTGGCCACGGATCGGGCTTGCGTAGCATATACACAATCGCACCAACGATGTAGCACAAACCACCTGCACCCAACAAAATCACGACAGTCGGTCCGGCGTATGGTGAGGCCCAAAACAGGCGCAGAAAAGCCACGCCTGACACACCAAACACAATGTAAGTAACGGTATACAACCATCGTGGCGCGCTAATCCAGACCACATGAACAATCATCGCCACAGCCGTACACGCCCACATGCCGACAATAATTGTTCGACGCCAAAACGGTTCAAGAGCGAATGACACAGGCGTATACGTGCCAGCTATAAGAAGAAAAATATTGAGATGATCAATTCTGCGCAGTACATCAGTAACGCGTGGTGACCAGTCTCCCAGATGATAAATAGCGGAATTGGTAAATAACACGAATGAGCAGATCATAAACACGGCGCATGCCCATTTAAGACCAATATCATCGGCTAAACAGATCAGCACAATATTTGCGGCAAGGGAAAGCGGAGCGACAATCAGGTGGATCCAACCACGCATTGCTGGCTTCATGCGGCCATGTACATCCAAACGAATCTTTCGCTCAATCTCGGCTGGGGCGATACCTTCAAGTCGTGCAGCACGCGCTTCGCCTTTGGCAATAGCAAGTTTGGCTTTAGTGTCGGCTTTGCGGCGAATATTGTCGGCCTTATTTCGCGCTTTAACACGCACAGCGTCAGCTCTGGCCTGCAATGCTTGCTCACGCGCGTCAATAACAGCAGCACGCTTGCGTTCAATATCCTCTTTTGTCTGTTGGCTCATCAGACCTCCCAGCACAGGTTACGCAACCGTAACTTACGATACCGTAAGTTACGGATATTTATGCTGACCACCAATGGTGAGTAGTACGGTCAATTGACTGTAGCGAGGCATTTCAGGGTAAGGTGGTCGCATGGCAGACTTCTCTCATATTTTGGCAACCCGCCCTGATCTCGACGACTCCGACCGCGAATGGCTACACCAGTTGGTGGCAGATTGGCAGGTTATCGCTGACCTGAGTTTTGCTGATTTGCTACTCATTCTGCAGGATGGCGATGGACACTACATCATCGCCGAGCAATGCCGACCTTCCACAGTAATGAGCTTGCGAGAACAAGATGTTGTCGGCGATCGAATGCCAGAAAACATGACATCTGAATTAGACGCTGCTATGCGATCAAGCGTGGTATTCCGCTCAACAGTACTACGTGCAGTAGGCAAATCCACGGTATGCAACGTATATGCACCGGTGCGGCACAACGGCAGAACAATCGGTTTAGTTGTACGCGAAACAAATATGGCTACGCGCGAATCAAATGGCCGGTACGAAACAGAAAGCATTAGCGCCGGCAAACAACTATACGAGATGATTCCTCGCGAACAATTCCCTTACCGAGATTCCGTTATGAACCAGCGGCATATTGCGCGCGTATCAGACGGTTTCATCATTCTGACCTTTGAAGGCGTAGTACGGTACGCATCGCCGAATGCAATCAGCTGTTTTCGTCGCCTGGGGTCTGTGCGTGCGATGCAAGGGCAATACTTAAGCGAAATTGGCACTCAGCTACTTCACAAGAACGATCCTGTTCCTGAAACACTGCCATTAGTTCTCAGTGGTAAAGCCGCTGTTGATTCCGAACTGGACGCCAACCGCTCAGCGGTCTCTATGCGCTCGCTGCCGCTGTGTGGAACGAACGGGCGTACGGGAGGTATTGTTTTATGTCGTGACGTTACCGAATTGCGTCGTCGTGAGAAGGAGCTGCAAACCAAGGATGCAGCGATTTCGGAGATTCATCATCGAGTGAAAAATAATCTGCAGGCAGTATCCGCGTTGTTGCGATTGCAGGCGCGCAAAACTCAGTCGCAAGAGGTTAAAAAGGAACTGGGGGAGGCACAGCGTCGTGTGCAGACCATTGCCATGGTACATGAGGGCTTAAGTCAAACAGTTGATGAAATCGTTGACTATGACAAAGTGATCTCCAGCCTGCTCAAGATGAGCGTTGATTTGGCAACGATGAAGGATCAACATATCAGCATCGATTTCATTGGTGAATTTGGCATGATGCCTGCTCAGGATGCCACACCGCTGTCGTTGGTGCTCACAGAATTAATCACTAACGCTATTGAACACGGTTTTGAGGGGCGTAAAGAGGGTCACATCACCGTGTCTGTGGGGAGAAGTGGCAACAATCTTAATGTTGTTGTAGAAGATGACGGATCTGGTTTAGACGCTGAAGAAAGTGAAGGTATGACGCGCACGGCAGGTTCTGGACTGGGTACGCAGATTATCAATACCTTTGTGAAGAACGATTTCGGTGGAACCGTTAAATGGGAGCCTCGGCGTGGAGGTGGCGCGCGCGTAATTCTTGATATCAAGTTGCGTGCGGCGCAGTCAGAGTGACGCTAGGGGTATAAAACAGCTTTAGCGTGCGTAAGGGCGGGCGTGAGTGTCCGCCCTTTTTGTGTATG
>CAYQJZ010000002.1:13696-37249 GCA_964417995.1 uncultured Bifidobacterium sp. | reverse complement strand
TGTCACGTGGTTCGTTGTGTAATCAACTGCCATTTGTGGTGTTTAAATCCGGTACTGAAAGAGCAAAATAGACAAATAAGCATTTACTATGCTGAATGGTTTTTTCTATCTGGCAATGCATTAAAGAATGCGTCATCAGTATTTGCGTAACAGCATTGTTAATTATTTTCCTTGAGAAAGAAAAATAATTTCATGGTTTAAAACGCAAATAAGCATCAAATTAAAATATTGCCGTATAACACAATAAGAAAATCAAAAATGGCCGTTTTCCATAATTTGCAGCGAGAAAAGCTGGTATTTTTTGGTCATCCGTATCTTTTTTGAACAATAAATAAACAACGCGTGGACGATTTGACGAGATTGTAAAAAACGAATATTTTAAGTGTTTATGAATATGCATCGAGGCTGTTTATGATGTGATTTACGATTGAAAAACGGTGACGTTTTTGTTGTTTTAATAATCAACCTTGTTTCAAGGTAATGCAGTTTCTTGTATATTCATCCGTTCAATTAGAAGTGTGAAAGACGGTGAAATTATGGCTGATGATCAAGCTCAGAAGGTTGCACCTTTCGGCTTGAAGGATAAAATAAGTTATGCGTTCGGTGATATTGCGAACGACTTTACTTTTATTCTTGCAAGCTCATTCCTGCTCAAGTTCTATACGGACGTCATGGATGTGTCTGCCGGTCTTATCGGTACCATGATGATGGTTGTCCGACTGATTGACGCTGTGGTCGATGTTACGGTCGGTCGTGTAGTTGATTTGAGTAAGCCAACCAAGGCTGGCAAGTTCCGTCCGTGGATTCTGCGCGGTTCGATCTTTGTGTGTGTGCTGTCGGTACTGATGTACCCGGTATGGTTCCAGGATATGTCTTACGGCTTTAAGGTCGTCTGGCTGATCGTCTCTTACCTGCTGTGGTCGGTTATGTACTCGGTTGTTAACATTCCTTACGGTTCCATGGCTTCCGCCATTACTGACAGTGCTGAAGAACGCACCCAGCTGTCGGTATTCCGTAACGCTGGTGCCACCATCGCCGCTTTGGTGATTTCGGTTAGTGTACCGATGCTTGTATACGACACTGTTGATGGCAACCAGGTGTTCAGTGGTTCGAAGTTCGCAATTCTTGCGGTCATCTTCTCGGTTATCGCGTTTGTTGCCTATCTGATCACGTATTTTGGTACGACTGAGCGCGTACATATTCCGTCTTCGAAGGAACAAACGGGTGGAACCTTTACATTCCTGAAGAAGATTGTGGCGAACAAGCCGTTTATCGCGTACTGCATTTTCATTCTGTTCGTGATTCTTGGTCAGTTCACCATGCAGACAATGGCAAATTACATCTTCCCGAACTACTACGGCAACACTACGGCTCAGTCGGTGACATCACTGCTCATGAGCTTGGTAATTTTGGCATTCACCCCATTTGCTACTCCGTTGGCTAACAAGTTCGGTAAGAAGGAAGTTGCCACAGTTGGTCTGCTTATTTCCGGTATCCTGTTCGTGGCGCTGTTCCTCGTCAAGCCGAGCAGTGTGGTGATATTCAGTGTGCTCTTCATCATTGCCTATCTGGGTATGGGCGTAGCTAACTGCTATGTGTTCGCAATTGTGGTGGACATCATTGATTATGATGAGGTGAAGACCGGTCTTCGTGAGGATGGCACGATTTACTCGTCGTATTCGTTCTTCCGTAAGGTCGCTCAGTCGCTGGCTTCGGGCTTGTCCGGTATTTTGTTGAGCGCCATTGGCTACACTGCAGCTACTGCATACGATGATGACGTCCTGGATGGTATTTACAACATTACGACGGTTGTCCCGGCAGTGTTCTTCATTGTTGCGTGCGTCGTGATTTGGAAGTTCTATCCGCTGACTAAGGACATTGTTAAGTCTAATGCTGACCTTCTTGCCAGCAAGCGTGAAGAAGTGAAGTAAGCTTTTTGACAAAAATTTTCTGACAGAACGTTTACTTTTACTCAAAAATAAATTGAAAGGTGAGGAGGGCGTCTCCATCCTCCCCATTGTTCTACGGTTCACCGAAGGAACCGCGGAATGACTATTGCCGGGTTTTGTGCCAAGCAAGAACACAAACCCGGCTTATTTGAAAGGAAGCACTGTATGTCTATGTTGTATCCCGTTCAGACACCATCTCGTTTTGTGAGTGATCTGAGTGGTTTCTGGGATTTTAAGCTTGACGAAGGCCTTGACAAGGGCGTGGGCTTTGAACAGAAGTGGTATGCCGGCAAACTTGAGAATCCTGACACCATGCCTGTACCAGCTTCGTACAACGACATCAAGGAAGATGAAGCATACAAGAACCACTACGGTTGGGTCTGGTATCAGCGTGAGATCGGTGTTCCTGCTTTTGTACGCTCTTCACAGCGTGTGATGCTGCGCTGCAATGCAGTAACCCATTATGCGAAGATTTACCTCAACGGCGAGCTGATTTGCGAACATAAGGGCGGTTTCCTGCCGTTCGAAGTCGATATCACCGACAAGCTCACCGACGGCGTAGATCTGCTCACCATTGCGGTGAACAATATCATTGACTACACCACACTGCCGGTTGGTGGCAAGACTGACATGCTCGGTGGCAGCATGCTGGCTGACGCCAGTGAAGGTGAGCGCCAGCCTCAGAATCATCCGAACTTCGACTTCTTCAACTACTGCGGCATTACTCGCCCTGTGGTGATTTACACGACGCCTAAGGATTACATCGAAGATGTAACCGTGGTTCCTGCCGTTAACGGTACTGATGCCACACTCACCTACACGATTGACACCGTAGGTGAAGGCAACTGCACAGTTGAACTGTTCGATGCTGAAGGCAAGAAGGTTGCCTGCGCTGAAGGTGCCAACGGTACGCTCGAAGTTAAGGATGCTCACCTGTGGTGGCCAGGCGAGGGTTATCAGTATGAGGTGCGTGTCACCTTCGGTCAAGATGTGTACACGCTCCCTTACGGCATTCGTACTGTTCGCGTTGACGGCACTAAGTTCCTCATCAATGAGCGTCCATTCTACTTCAAGGGCTATGGTAAGCACGAGGACACCTTCCCGACCGGTCGTGGTCAGAACATGCCGATGTACGCGAAGGATATTTCGCTGATGAAGTGGCAGGGTGCCAACTCCTTCCGCACCAGCCACTATCCGTACTCTGAAGAAATGATGCGCCTGTGCGATGCCGAGGGCATTGTTGTTATCGACGAGACCACGGCTGTTGGTGTGAACACAGCATTCGGTGGTGGCGCCAACTTTGGAGGCCAGGGCGTGAGTACCTTCGATCCAGAGAACGGTGTCCAGACCTTCGACCACCACATGGATGTCGTTCGCGATCTGATCGCACGTGACAAGAACCATGCTTGCGTGGTGATGTGGTCAATCGCTAACGAGCCTGATTCCACTTGCAAGGGTGCTCATGAATACTTCAAGCCACTGTTTGACTTGGCTCATGAAGTCGATCCGCAGAACCGTCCGTGCACTCTCGTTGATGTACAGAGTGGCAAGGATCCGAAGGATGATGTGGCCAGCAAGCTCTCCGATGTGATCTGCCTGAACCGTTACTACGGTTGGTACGTGCTGGGCAACGAGCTTGATCGTGCCAAGCAGACCTTTGGTGCTGAACTGGAGAAGTGGGGTGCCTTCGGCAAGCCGGTGATGATGACCGAGTATGGTGCTGACACCGTTATCGGTTTGCATGACACCTGCTCCAATCCGAGCCTGTACACCGAGGAATATCAGGTCGAGTACTATAAGGCCAACAACGAGGTACTCGACAAGTATGACTTCGTTGTCGGCGAGCAGATTTGGAATTTCGCTGACTTCATCACAGTTCCTGGTCTGCTGCGTGTTCAGGGCAACAAGAAGGGCCTG
This sequence comes from uncultured Bifidobacterium sp., assembly GCA_964417995.1. Taxonomy (GTDB): domain Bacteria; phylum Actinomycetota; class Actinomycetes; order Actinomycetales; family Bifidobacteriaceae; genus Bifidobacterium. The sequence goes on along the minus strand of CAYQJZ010000002.1, from coordinate 33,383 downwards.
TTCAGTCGTGATCGTCGTCCGAAGCTTGCGGCTCATTACTTCCGCAACCGTTGGAACAACATGTCCGACTTCCTTGACGAGGACTGAGCCTTCTGCTGCTCTGACGTTGTACTTAACGTTGTGTGATTGATAACATCAAGTCGCCCCGTGAACAGTTTCTCCAACTGCTCGCGGGGCGTCGTTGCAACCATCACTGTTACGGATATACGGAAAAGGGGAATTACATGGATGCCAATCAGACTGTTCTCTGTTTTGGTGAGATTATGATGCGCCTGTCACCGCCGAATAATTTACGTCTTGAACAGACCTCATCATTTGACGTTCGTTATGGTGGGGCAGAGGCCAACGCTGCACTGTCCTTGTCTTATCAGGGTGACAACGCCGCCTATGTGTCTGTGGTGCCCGACAACCGCATTGGTGATTGTGCTCTGCGTTCATTAACTACTTATGGTGTAGACACGTCGCGTGTTATTCGCGAAGGTGACCGTTTGGGCAGCTATTTTTTTGAAGTAGGTGCCAGTGTGCGCGGCAATTCGTGTGTTTATGATCGCAAATATTCTGCAATTCAGCAGGCCAATCACACTGATTTCGATTGGGAGAAAATTCTTGACAACGTCGGTGTGTTCTATTTCTCTGGTGTCACTCCTGCTATTTCTGCTGAGATGCTAACAGCTTGTGAGGAAGCTCTTACCGTGGCACGCCAACGTGGTATCACTACCGTATGTGATGTTAATTACCGTGGCAAAATGTGGTCGCCGGAAGCCTCACAGAAGGCAATGGCTAAGCTTCTGCCCATGGTTGATGTGGTTATTGCCAACGACGAAGACGCACCATCTGGGTTGGGAGTGACCTGTGTTTCCGGTTCTCTGGAACATGGCATTGACGAACGTGACGGCTATGCGCAAATGGCTCGTGAATTGTGCTCGACATATGGATGCAACACGGTGGCATCGGTGATCCGTGACGTGCGTTCAGTGGAAGATTCCGACTGGATGGGTATGGTATACGATGCTGCTACTGATCAAGCCGTGTATTCCACTGTGCATCACATGCATGTGCTTGAAGGTGTTGCTGCTGGTGACGCTTTCAACGCGGGTCTTATCCACGGTATGTTGCACGGTTACGAGCTGTCACAATTAGTTGATTATGCTATTGCGGCCAGTGTACTCAAGCTGACCATTCACGGTGACTCCAACCTCGTCACTGAATCGGAAATTGCTGCTGTTGCCTCCTCTGGTGGCGGCACACGCGTTGCGCGGTAAAACGCAACAAGATGATACGTGTAATACAACGAGTAATACACGTAACACAACAGTGCTGTGTTGCAACAGAAAATTACAAATGATCAGGGTCATAAGCCAGTTACATACGGATATGTTGTATTGCCATGTATGAGAAAAGCCGCCGATATTCATACCGGTGGCTTTACTAGTTTTTCAGTGTTTTTAAATAGTTGTAATTCGAGCGTCACACCTGCATCTGCATAGCCTGCGAACGGCGTGCACGCATAGCACGACGCTTAAGAGCACGGCGCTCATCTTCACTCAGACCACCCCAGACACCGTAATCCTGATTAGTGTCCAGAGCACATTTAAGGCAGGCGTCAATGACCTTGCACGTGCGGCACACGGCTTTCGCCTCCTCAATCTGCTGATAGGCGGCACCGGTATTGCCCACAGGGAAGAACAGCTCGGGATCCTTGTCTCGGCACGCTGCCTTGGCACGCCAATCATATGAACTGCTCATATTATGTACTCCCTCGATTCGGTCACTTCTATATTTCAGTCCTTAAACAGGTAACCACGAAAGCGTCGATTTTTCAAGAGGTTTCGCTTGAAGATTTGTTATTTACTGGTGATGGAGGGTATTTGAGGCACTGTACAGGCATAGCTTGGCCGGCTTGCATCAGCACACATCGCCCTGCTGGCAGAGGTTTGTCGCGATCAATCCACGTTAATACATCAGCAGGTATTCCATCCATCAGATCAGTTGGCCTATCACCTGTAGGGAATACCAATCGTGCTGCATATCGAGCCAGGTCATGAATTCGACGGGAATCTTCAACCGCGACCATTACCGTCACCGTTGGGTCATCTAAAGCGTGGCGAAACCGCTGATGAAGTTCGCTATTACCCAATGTGTTTAACAGTTCGTCAGCATCGTCACATAACCACACAAGATGAGGAGTGTGTGGCGATTCAACCAATTGTTGAGATGACCTAATTGGTGAATGTGACGGCTTGCTGTGTGACTGACATGTTGTTCTAACCACTGTGGTGTGGTACTCGCCTGTGCTACGGCTCGTCATCTGAACGGTAATATCGGAACGTTTACAGAGCATGTTGGCAAGAAGATGAATTAATGTACTGCGTCCTGACCCTGTTCGCCCAATAATGGCAACATTGCCTTTGCCTATGGGCACGTATGCTATGTGGAGTCGCACACCGTCGTCAGCAAGACCACACGGCACAGGTGCAAGATCGTTGCAATTATTGCCACTGCCATTACTGTTACCACCAGTATCGTTGCCACCAGCATCAACATTGCTGTCACGAGCTAAAGCGCCATATCGCGTCATATCACTCCACGAGAGAATCTCTCGGGGAAGTGGTGCTGTGAACAATGGCTCACAGCGTGGTATCTGATGAAAAGCAGCTGCACGCATTACCGCTTTCACTAACGCTTCACTATGAGCAGGAGGGCAACAACGCATTGCTGTTACGGTGTTTCCATCAGCACAGTAGGCAGCACCCGGCAACGAGGGACTGATGGACGCCGCATACGGAGAACCGATAAGTTCAGCAGATTGCACCCCATCACGTACACGCATACAGATATTCAGACTCATATTGGCTTTCATATCAGAGCTGACTTGCCCCAGTGGATTCTGCGTACAGGCAATAACATGCATACCCAACGACCTCCCCAATGAAGCTACACGCACCACACGCTCAATACCATCCGGCAACTGGTTACGTAACGCATAAAATTCGTCAATAACAACAACAAGCCGAGGTGGAGGATTACTGAGCATGTCTACAGAACCAACGCAGGCTTGTGCTACCAACCGTTCTCGACGTGTTAACTCATCTTCTAAAGCATTAAGCGCTCGCACTGCGTGAGAAAGATCGAGATCACATACGCTACCTGCCGTGTGGGGGAGTGCCTCAAGTATGCGAAAGGCGGCGCCACCTTTGAAGTCAAGGAATACAAAATGTACAGCAGTTGGGGGATTACGTGCGGCAATGGCTAAACACCACGCTTGAAGAAGAATGGATTTTCCTGATCCTGTTGTACCAGCTACTAATGCGTGGGGACCTTGGCGTGCCAGATCAATAATGAACGGTCCCTGACTGGTAATGCCAACAGGCACACCAATACTGGAAGGACGAAGCCATGCGGCAGCAATAACCCTCCATGGCAATCTGTCGAGATTAAGACCCAGCAGTGCCTCCAGTGAGCAGAGCCTTAAAGTCGCAATATCAACAAGATCAGCGTTATCGGCATCGCTACTATGAGGCGATTGCGATGTATAAGCGCCATGCATAGCTGTAGTATGCCGCTGTTCCTGACGGTTGCGCAGCACAGCAGCCAATAAAGAGGCCAAGCAGCCGACTAAGCCGGGAGCAATCATCGCCACGAACATCCATCGCCCCTCGACGGCCATAACAACCATCAGTATTATTTGTGCACTGGCTGGTGCAATCAGAGTGACAATCGTGAGCCGCTGTGTCCATTCTTGTGCAGGAACATTGTTACCAGAATCGGATTGAATATGACGATTGTTTAGATGAGTGTGCCGAGCGTATCTAGTCCCAGTGGTTGTTGAATGCCGTGCTCTTCGTGCCATGTTCATAGTGTCAGTACAACCGCACTTATGCAGCAACTATTGCACGCTACTGTGGTCGAAGGCTAGCGCAATTATCTACTAGCACATTCTGCAGCTACGGTCATTTGAGGGCAGCAAGGTTTGGATGATTACGTAATGATGCTGTACCACGTACACATTGTGTTATTCGATACGTGTTACATGCCACGTATAGCCTGTTTGTGTTACGTGCTACTCATACAATGTGCCGACATTTCCGGCTTCCTGACTACCTTCGGCCAGTGCAGCGAATAATTCGAGATTGCGATCATCGTCTAACAAAACGCTGGATCCCACGCCGCTAACGGTGTAGTCAGGATCTGTCCAATACACACTGCCGGAGATACCATCATCGCCAGTGGCGTCGCGGAAAGCTAACGCCAACATCAACAGAGTGTACGGATTGGTATCTTCATCCACGGTCAGCGCGTTAAGAACTGTTTGGGCAACGGTCGTCACTGTACTGATGCTGGTCAGCGTTTCAGTAGACAACGCTTTATCCATAATTGCCCCGATTACCTGACGTTGACGTTCGTTACGTCCAAAATCACCCAGAGAGTCCGAATATCGCATTCGGGAAAAAGCCAAAGCGGTGGTGCCGTCAGCTACGTGGCAGCCGGCTTCCCATTCAAGGCCTGAGTACGAATCGCTGACATCGTAGTCATAGCACAGTTCAATACCATCAAGTGCGTCGACAATGTCTTGTAAACCATCAAATTGGATTTGCGCTACATGGTCAATTTTTTGTCCAGTGATAGTTTCAACGGTGGCTACAAGGGTTTCATTACCGTAGAGTTCGGCAACCGCGTTGATCTTCATTGACACGTTATCAACAGTGACAAGTGAGTCGCGTGGGATGGAAATCAACGAACTACTGCCGCTTGAAGGCTTAGTCAGTACCAGAATAGTGTCGGTACGAGAACCAGTAATGTCACTGTCGTCGTCTTCGTCGCGTTCATCAGAGCCCAATATCAGCCATGTGGACCCTGAAGTGTCAGCAGCATCGGTAAGCCAGTCTTCCTTGGTGAGATTCCCATCCACCCAGAACCACAGGTTGAATATGCCCAGCACGAGTGCTGCCACTAGCACAATCAATACAGTGGCGATAATGCGTTTAATGGTGAACCGGCGTGGACGCTGTACAGCAGCAAACGTTGTATTATTCCTGGCTGACAATCCTTGAGAATGTGTGGATGTGAGTGATTCAGAAGATGCAGAAGCAGAAGCTGGTGATGGTGCTGATGGTGTTGGTCGTATGGAGGAGTTACGGGTTGAACCCGATGAACGCCGCGTAGAACGCATTGCCGGCTGAAAGCTTTGCGGTGTGCCAGAAGACGATGTGCCAGAAGACTGTGATGATGATCGAGACGATGAGTCTGCTGTCGACGATACCGACGCAGAAGTACCGGAACGACGTGATGCTGAGGGGGTAAAACTGGGTAGTTTTCCAGCAGAAGCATGCGACGTACCGGCACTTGATGACGCTGAGGATGCAGAAGACGATGAATATGACGGGCGACGCTTAGTTCCACCAGCTGGTGTAAAACTCGGTGGTGTACTTGACGCTCCTGCGCTTTCCTTTCCTTCTACCATCGTCCCCCTCCAGTTTGCGATTAGTCTTCAGTCTTTTTACACGTCATCGCGGCCTGGAGGGGTGGATGGTTGGCATTCCTACTCAGTAACGCCACATACTGTGTAGTACAGATACTGATCGGCAATGCCCAAAGCCTGGCCAGTAGTCGTATCCCGAATAGTGCCAGAATCAGGATCGACAATGCCACCAGTATCCGGGTCGATAAGCGTACCGTCAGAGGTAGTAATCAAGCCGGTATTGGGATCCACCTCGTCTTCATCATCCTCGTCGTCCTCTGAAGAGGACGTATCACTGTCAGAAGTGTCGGTGCTATCCGTATCGCTACTATCTGTGTCACTACTATCCGTATCACCACTGTCTGTGTCGGTGGTGTCGGTATCATCCTCATCTTCGTCGTCATCTTCGACCAACGGCTGCTCATTGCGCAGAATACTCCACACGTCATCAGCAGTGCTGGCCCAAACCACACGATTAGAGTTGTTGGGGTCGGTGGTAACAGGAATTGTTTGCGCGTACAGATGCGTCGAATCCATATTGGCTAAGCTCATAGCCAAGCCAGCCAGCGTAGCAGCGTCAGCCATGCCAGAACTAATACTTAACGAGTCAAGAGCGGCACGTGCCATTTGATACAACTCGCTGGCATCAGTGAGCAGATTTTTACTCTGAACCTGAGCGAATAGCGATTTAATAAGGTATTGCTGGCGCGTGGTACGCATGATGTCGGAACCGTCGCCCAGGCTATAGCGCACACGAGCATATTGTGTGGCTGCAGTACCATCAAGATGCTGCATGCCAGCAGACAGAGTTAATCCTGTATTCGAATCGTCAATATCTTCAGGAATACACAAGTCCACGCCGCCGAGTGCATCGATCATATCGGCAAGTCCCTGAAAGTCTACAACAATAAAGTTCTCCAGGTTCAAACCTGTGAGAGAGTTAACTGCGTTCATTGTGCATGTTGCAGCAGAAGCCAAATCGCCACCGACAGAGTATGCATTGGCAAAAATAGAATTGAACTGCACATAACTTTGCGCTTCGATCGTGCCATTCGACGTGGTGCACGCTGGCACACTAACCATTGAGTCGCGAGGAATAGAAATGAGATTGATATAGGAACGGTCAGCAGCGATTTGCACAACTATGGTGGTGTCGGCATTGTGCAGTGTCGCCAAGCTCGCGCTACTGCCTCCAATATCAGAATTGCTGCCTTCTCGCGTGTCCTGCCCAAGAACAAGAAACTCGATAGTTTCGCCAGCATAGGGGTCAATAAGCGTATCATCTTCGTCGTCTTCACCGTCTTGAGCAATAACTTCAACGGCAGAATCTTGGATCGTGCGGTTGATATCCACCCATACTGCTGCTGCAGCAGTACCTACAAAAGTGAAGGCAGCCAACAGAATCGAGACCAGAGTTGTCCGCACACCATGGCGCACAATGTATTTAGTGCCATGCCGGGGGAGTGCCTTTGAAGACCTAGCGAGGTTAGGAATAACATTGCGCCTATCGTTGTGGTGTGATGACACGTTACTGCCTTCCTTGTTGACTACATAGTGGACGCCTAGGTGCCGCGCACAGCACACTCAATCACCCAGATTGTAATGCATCAGTTTGAATTCTGTCCCAATAGTAGTAAAGGTTATCTGTGTATTTGCCGAATATACAGTTAGCAAGGAATTAAACAGTTAGTGCATACAAAGCCATGCTTCTATCACATTTCTGACAAAAATCGCGTATTGACACGACAACGATTTGACAAATCACAAGTGACAAGTGTGTAATTTGACATGTGAAGTCGCGCTCAAGGCAAGGGGGGGCACATGTGGGGTGTCATCGATGATTACGCCGACGAGCCGTTGAATGCTCTGTGGGGGCTTTTCCAGCCTGCTGGGGATTTGTCGTGGCAACACAAGGCGTTGTGTTCTCAGACTGACCCTGAGGCTTTTTTCCCAGAAAAAGGTGGCTCAACGCGTGACGCCAAGCGTGTGTGTGCTCAATGCGAAGTGCGTGAGCAGTGTTTAGAATGGGCAATTGATCACGACGAACGTTTTGGTATTTGGGGTGGTATGAGTGAACGTGAACGTCGTCGTTATAAAAAGGAACGTAAGGAGCATGCGTGACGCGCGGGTGTGCGTACACTAGTAAGTTATGACATCCACAGGTAACAGCGATATTCAGCGGGTACTGGCCGATCAAGCGTCACACCGTACTCGGCAAAGCCAGCAGAGTGTTAATCGTTCGGTGGCAGCTGTCATCACGGTAGAAGAGGATTTGCGTTTTTTGGCAGATACGGTTGGGGCCGTGTTTGAACAGAGCATACTACCTGGTGTCGTTGTCGTTATTGACTGCACAGGACGCACTGATCGGTCGTTGGAATTCTCTTTTACTGTGGACGGTTCACACGAACACGGAACGGTAGAGCCAGACACTGTGAGCGTGCAACTGGTTGGCGTGTCGAGTGCGCGTTCGTTCAGCGACGCCGTATCGAAAGGTTTGTCACGCGCCAGCTTAGATGCTGCCACTAAAGCCTTGTGGACACTGCATGACGATTCACGGCCTGCTGATAACACCTGTTTAGAAACCCTGCTAGAAGCCTGGCGTAACACACCGACCGCGTCGCTGTTGGGAACCAAACAACTGGATTGGAGCGGTAAAAATCTGCATGAGGTGGGAGCCTATGCAGGTCATCATCGTTTGGAAACACTGGTTGTTGAGGGTGAACCTGATCAAGAACAATACGACGGTCGTCAAGATGTGTTCTCAGTGTCACTCGCTGGTGCACTTGTGCCCACGGCAACAATTGATGCGTTCTGTGGAGCTAATCCGTGGTTTGGAACGTTTGGAGAATCTGCTGACTTCTGCCGTCGCATCTGTTTAGGCGGTGGACGCGTCGTTGTCGTACCACAGGCTGCCATTGCCCATCGTCGTGCTCGTTACGAGGGAATTCGATCGCGTTCCGGTGAACCTTTAGACGATGGTGAGCACAACAATGCAGCAATGAGTGTTCTCGATACTCGTCAACGTTACTACTATACGGATATCCGTATGCTGTGGTGGCCATTGCTGTGGGTAGTGAGCGTTGTTGGTTCCTTCTTTGCAGCGCTTATGCGTTTATCACGCAAACAGCCGTATGTCGCTTTATGTGAGTTGGCATTGCCATGGCGTGCTGTGGCACAATTCCCTGCAGCATGCCGTGCGCGTCAGCGCGTAGCACGTGACACGCATGTGTCGCAATCGCGCCTGTCAATGGTGATGGCTACTCGTGATCAGATTGCACGATGGCGTGATCGTGTGCGCGCTTTTAATGATCAGAAGGGGCGCGTCATACTTGACCCGCTGGCTAAAGCGCATCTGCGTCACCGTTTGCGCAAACGATGGATTTCTGCTTTGTGTGCAGCACTGGTAGCTTTTATTGTTGTTGCTGCAGTGTATTGGGACACTTTCCGTTCAGCATTTTCTGGTGGCTCTCTTATGAGCTCATCGTGGCTTCCTACAAGTGCCAGCTTTTCTCAGCTTGTGGAGGCTGCTACCACGTCATGGTCGTTTGGAACGTCAACTGCTGAACCTCCTACACCATGGCTTTTAGTTCTTATGGTGGTGTCAGTGTGCACGCTGGGGCATGTTGCAGTGGCAACATGCGTAATCTACTTCCTGTCCGCACCATTAAGTGTGTTGTCATTCTGGGCTCTTGCTGGTGTCTTTACCCGTTCAGATTCTGTGCGAGTGATGTGTTCACTACTGTGGTTCTCCTTGTCGTTTGCTTGTGGCTTGTATGAATCAGCAAATCTGGCGATGCTTACGGTGATGGTGTTCCTGCCAGCGGCATTTGCTTTCGCTTTTCGTTCAGTGGGTATGTACCACACCGAGGAGCCGGTAAAGCCTCATCATTCTGTGCAGGCTGCAGCGTTGTCTGCATTGTGTTTTATTCCAGTTGTTGCTGCTGAGCCGCAGCTGTTGTTGCCACTTATTCTGATTTTTGCCGCATTCATGATTATGGTGCGTCGCCATCGCATCACCTTATTACTTATTCCAGTGCCAGCAGCATTTGTGTTGGCACCCACACTGGTTAATGTTCTTCATCATGCTTCTGACGGAGCATGGCGTCAATTATTTGGTGATATCACCGTGCCATCGTCGAGTACGAACGGTGCACCGGCCGCATTGAGCGTGGCCGATGCGGTGGCACGTGCTTTTGGTATTGATATCGACAATGGGTGGATATCATGGCTGAGAACACCGGAATTGGTGCCCTTCCTTGTTCTTGCGTTGCTTGTCATACTAGTAGCACTGGCTGTGGTGTCGCTGTTCCTGCCGTTTGCTTTGCGTGCCTCACGCATGATGTGGATTGCTATTATCGGCGGCGGCCTGCTGTGCACAGTGTCAGCTCGCATTGTTATTGCTGTCGACTACAACGGGCAGGTTGCCGGCTCTGTATTGCCTGGCATGTCTTTGATGTTGATGGGTGTGCTGGCATGCGTATGCGTGGTTGCTGGAGCGGCGGTTCGCCGATTTGTTCTATTACGCCGTCCCTCCGATGCACCAGTAGAATGTGACGGTGATGAAGTAGCGAAAAAAACAGTAATCACCGTGGGGCGTGCCTGTCTTGTTGCCGTTCTGACCGCAAGCACCTGTTTGTGCGTAACCTCTGGCCTGCTTATATACGGGGAGAACAGTCCCAGCGTTAGCGACAGTGGCCTGCCGATGGTGGCTGTGGACTATGCCGAACAACAGGATGATCATCGCATTCTTGCATTGAGTGCACATAGCAGCAGCCATATCTCTTACACGTCTATGCGTACGGAGAGTGGCGATTTAATCGACGTTTCTGTTGCACAACGTGCCAGCCAAGCTTCAGGTAGTATCTCCGATGATGACGAGTTACTTGCGTCAGCGGCATCTCGATTGTTAGTGAATTCTGATTCGCAAGCAGTTGCTGATATTGCGTCACTTGGCTTTGGTGGTATTTACGTTGTTTCCGGCGATGATGATGATAGCGATGAAGCAGTATCCCAGTTGTTAGCAAATATCACCGCTTCGGACGGCACCCAGTCTGTGGCGAGTGATTCTTCGGGCACCTATTTCCGTTTGACATTAGTGGATACCACAACACAAGGCATTGATTTGAGCGGAAAAGAATCTGTTCAGTCCAACAGTTGGCGGTACGCTTGGCTGTGGTGCACCGGCATTATTGTCGCGTTGTACTGTGTGGTCGCCTTGCCGCGCATCCACCGTAATAATCAGGAGGACGCATGAGCACCAGCGTACATAAACAGCGATCAAAAGTTCAAAGGATTGTTACACGCATTATTGCCGGTGCAGTATCAGCACTGATTGTTGTTGCTTCATTTGCCGCAATTGTTGTCTTTCAACCGTTTACATCACTGGTTGATTCGACATCAGTGACCACATCGGCAGTTACTACCACTGTCAGTACTGAGCAAGTGCAATATTATTGCCCGTCACGTATGGAATTGGTAGATACAGAGTCTTACGGAGATAGTGAATATCAAGTATCTACTGGCGATATTGCTTCATCTGCCCGATATGCGGCGTTCGGTTCAGTGTATCGTACACTGGTCAATCCGTTGGATTCAGAATCCATTGACGATACTGAAGAACTGGAAACTGACGACGACGGCAGCGTTATGGTGTTGTCCAGCAACGTTGACGAGGGAGCAAGCGTTGTAGAAACACAGTTATTTGAATCGACAACTGGCACGGGTGTAGTCTCGTCGGTAGCATCGTGGGCTACAGATGGTGATCTTCAAGGGTTATCTGCTGCTTCATGCATAGTTCCAGCACTTGAACATTCATTCTTACTCACCGACACGCAGTCAGGAGTTACACAGCAGCTTATTGTGTCTAATCCCACCGATAGTGCTGCAGCGGTGACAATTACTGCGTGGGGTACTGACAGCGACGAGCGGATAGCCTTGTCTACAGGCAGCACGCTGACTGTAGGATCTTACGACGAGGTGAGTGTGGATTTGAGCACCGCCGCCTCTGATCAAGACGGTATCTTTGTCACAGTAACATGCGATGAGACGTCAGTAGCTGCTGTGGTGCGCACTGTGCGTGCAGACGGTCTTACACCCATGGGTTCGGATTATGCTTTGCCGGTTTCTGACGCGTCACGAGACGTTATGTTGCCCTCAGTGCGCGAAGGCGATACCACCACGGTTGTGGTTTACGGCGAATCTGATACAGATGTGACCATGTACTGGGTTACCGAAGAAGGAATGAACGAAGCAACAACTGGCGAGATTACGGCTAATCAGGTGGCAGTTTTCGATTTAGGAACAGCTCCTGATGGTGCATTAGGCGTTATGGTATCAGCGTCTAGCGCAGTGGTGGCAACGGCTGAAATTACGGTAGACGGCGATGACCAGTCCGACTTTGCTTTGATTAATGCTGCTCAAACAGCAGAATCGTCAGCAGTGGTATTACCCGATGGGGTTGACGGTGAATTAACACTGATGAACGATTCCTCAGATGACGCCACCATCACCTTGTCTGCCTACGACGAGAACGGTGTTGCCGTTGAGGAACGCGAAATCACTGTACCCGCCGAATCAGCGGTGAGCCTTGATGTTGCTGATCTGGACGATGACGCGTGCCTGTTGGAAATGGACGACCCTGACTCTACGGTAACGTGGGGTGCCCGGTTAACGAGCTCAACAGTAGAGGACGCCGACCTGGTGGGTATCGCCTATGTAGGGTCAACGGCGTTAACACCGGTGAGTGAGCAAGTGTCAGCTGAGTACAATCAGACCATTGTTAACTAGGGTATTTATTGCTAGTTAAAGCCACTGCTGACTGACTTGTCACAGCCCCCACTCCGGGTCAATTTCTTCGGGACGTCTGCCGTAGAGCTCTGCTATACGACCGACGAGTTCATCACGGATAGCTAATTGCAAATCCGCACGATTATGCGCATGCGACTGCATGGGCATACGGTAAAGAACAATGCGTGCCGGAATACCATGAGCAGCAACAAAACACCGCGATGCAACGTTATGATTCGCTTCCCACGGAGCCGGGTCCGAGGGGGGAACATCTTCCACAGCGAACTGCACCGGTTGAATCATCTCTGGCCACGCTTCATTGAGTCGTCGAATTTGCGCAGCCACCATATCGTCGAACATGCCGCTTCGTGTACGGTAACGGGGTAGTCTGGTGCCGAACGTTGGTGTTCGTACACCTCTACCATGGCGGTTACGATAAACACGAGTCTCCCAAGGTGCATGACGCATTCCTCTACCTTATGTCAAACTGCGGGCATTGCGCTACGATATCTGTAACGACGGCGAGGAACGAGGAGGCGACATGAGGGCGGCCGACGTGTACGAGTGGAACGAACTTGATCTTGCCGCCGTATGCGCATCATTACAAGCTGTGGCATTTGATCTTGACGGCACTTTGGCTCGTTCACGCAAACCAATGACCAGCGATATCACCGAACGTTTCACCACATTGACACGCTTATTACCTGTAGCTGTAGTGACCGGTGGACGCTACGAATTGGTGGTAAGTCAGATTCTTGATGTGTTAGGTTCCGACGCTAATTTTGCCAATCTCCATCTGATGCCCACACGCGGTAGCCGATACTACCGGTGGGATGGCAATACATGGCGGTGTGAATACTCTTTCGATCTGAGCGATGAGGACCGTTCACGTGCTATTGAATCATTACATCGTCATGCTGTTGAACAGGGTATCTGGTATGAGCAGGTATGGGGTGAACGTATCGAAGACCGTGGCAGTCAGCTGACATTTTCAGCCCTAGGCCAGCAGGCGCCGGTAAATATTCGTGAACAATGGGATCCCGGCAACGTGCGTAAAAACCGTTTAGCTGCTGCTGTAGCTGCTGATTTACCCGATCTGCTAGTTCAAGCTGGTGGAACCACCAGTGTTGACATCTCGTTGAAAGGCTTCGATAAAGCGTACGCAATGCGGCGTTTAGCTGCGATTCTTGGCGTTGATGTTGGCACCATCATGTTTGTTGGCGACCGTATGACCCCTGACGGCAACGATTACCCTGCTGCCGAAGCTGGAGCACTTGCTGTACATGTTTCAGATCCACACAACACGTTGTGTTTGTGCGATGGCATCATTAAACACTTATCCTCAAAATAGGGCTGTAAGCCAAAAATAGCTGTATAAGAAATATTCAACACTAGCAACTACTGCTAGCAACAAGAGCTATAGGCCCTTTGGAGCCTATAGCTCAGCAACAAAGATGTTGAGCTTGTCCTAGCTTCCCATGCCACATTTTCTGCATGCCACACTGAGTGATGCGGTAACCTCTCATGCATGGGGATGACATTTCTGTCTGCAATACGCGACGTACTTATACCACGGGGATGTGCTGGATGTGATGCGCCAGACGACGTACTTTGCACACAGTGCCGGTTGTTGTTTAGCCAGACGGTGGCATGTACTGTTACTGGAACCGCAACACATACGGGTTGGGCCTGTGGAGTGTATCGAGGCGCCGTACGACGGGCGATTCTGGGATGGAAGGATCACGGCGACGAAGAATGTGATGCAGTTTTCGGCACGTGCCTGGGTGATCTAGCTGTGCGAGCCTTACAGTTTATGGGGTATAGCCATAGTGCTTCGGATGAGTCCCTACTCCTGTTGGTAGTACCGGCGCCGTCTACAGCAGCGTCAATGCGAAAACGTGGAAGAAATCACATGCAGACATTGTCACGACGAGTAGCTAAACACTTATGCCAAGCTGGCATTCCCGCTGTTTCGGCAGTGGTCGTGAATGCCGTTAACGTGCGCGGACGTTCAGTTCAAACATCTTCCGCCTTTGACCGTGCAACACGGGTCGACGGCAGATTCGTCATTCGACACAATGCAGCCGTCAAGGGAAGGGATGTGCTGGTTATTGATGACATTATTACTACCGGAGCTACGATGCGTCAATGCATAACAGTGTTACAGAATGCGGGTGCCACTGTTGTTACATACCTCGCTCTGGCGCATACACCGTCGCCACGGTAGAACACAACCAGGAATCGTCTCCACAGGAATAACAAACATCGAACCGTGAGATGAGTTCCTGTAGTACTACAGTGCGGTTACAGCAGTGGTCGTTCTCTGCTGTGAGGAGACGGTATGAGGTGAACCCGCAATGTCATCAGCAATATGGTATTTCGGCAAAGTGATTTCGAAGTTGGTACCGCGAACATCATCAACAACACGTACCGTGCCGCCATGTAATTGCGCTGCCCATCGTGCAATTGACAACCCGAGTCCAGTACCGCCGGATTCAGTTCCCGGTCCTGTTTTACCCTTAACAAAACGGCGGAAGATGTCAGAACGCGCTTCCTGAGGAATTTGCGAGCCGAAATTAACTACGTTGGTTACCACAGTACCCAAATCATGGTTTTCATGGGCTTCAATAAGCACATCAGTACCGTCAGCTGAATGCTTAAGCGCATTAGAAATAATATTGGTAAACAGTTGCCGTAATCTGTCCTGATCGCCTTCCATATCGATATCGTCAGGCACATTCACATTAATGTTATGAGCATGCCCACCGTCAGCAATCTCTAACGGTTCAACAGTTTCGTCGATGAATTCAGCAAAATTGAAGCGTTCGATTTGCAAACTGGCCGCGCCAGCTTCCATACGTGAAGAATCCAGCAAGAAAGTAATTAAATCAGTAAGCCGCTGCGTTTGACTTAAAATATTCTCCAGATTCGCTGGCGTCGGTTCAACTACACCATCAGCCATGTTCTCTACCATCGCCTGCAAAGCCGACACCGGCGTACGCAATTCGTGACTGACATTAGCGATCATATCGCGCCGCATCTGGTCAGCATGTTCCAGCTCTTCAGCCATATCGTTGAACGAGCGAGCGAGCTGACCTACCTCATCGTTGCTGGAGGTGCCAGTATGTACACGTACGGTGTAATCACCCTCAGCCATCGCTTCAGCGGCGTCACGCATCTGCCTTAATGGCTGCGTCAATCCATGAGAGAACGCATAAGTAATACTCAATGCCACAGCCATGGTTATCGGCATGGCAATCCAACCGCTCCAATTGAATTTGAGCAAAACCCATGCCATTGCAAAAGCAATAGCCGTTGCTAAAACGATAATGACACCGAGCTCAATTTTCAAAGAAGCTAACAAGCCAATGGGCCGCTCCACATCGAGAACGGCCCTCATCCTACGACGCTTGCTCGTTGTACGGCGAGACGAATCGGTTGTACACATTCTTATTCAACAGGTGGTTCAAAGGCGTAACCGACGCCATGTACAGTACGGATAGTTTCCGAACCGAGCTTATGTCGCAACGCCTTAACGTGAGAATCCACTGTTCGCGTACCTGAAGCGTCAACCCAATCCCACACTTCCTCAAGAAGCTTCTCACGAGTGAGTACTGACTTCGGTTTACGCGCAAGCGTGGTGAGCAGATCGAATTCAGTAGGAGTGAGATGAACCTCATCACCGTTCAAAGTCACAATGCGCTGAGCCGGGTCAATAATCAACGAGCCAAAATCAAGAATCTTCTCATTCTCAGAGTTCTTCGCAATAACCTTGGCACGTTCTACACGACGCAACAATGCCTTGCATCGTGCAATAAGTTCACGCATAGAGAACGGCTTAGTCATATAGTCGTCTGCACCTGCTCCCAAGCCGATCACCTTATCAGTTTCATCGTCTCGAGCAGTCAGAATCAGCACAGGGACAGGCCTATTGGCCACGATACGCTTCGTAGCCTCTAGGCCGTCCATCACAGGCAACATGATGTCCATAATCACCAGGTCCGGTTTGAGTTGCGCCGCAGCTTGAACCGCGCTCGCTCCATCCGACGCTACCCGGGCTGTCCATCCCTCAGCGGTGATGCGTTGTGCGATGGCCGTAGCCAAGGTCGGCTCATCCTCCACTACCAAAACGGTGAGTGAAGCTTTCTGCCGTGATGATGTATCGATCATGTTGTCAATCCGCCTTTCAGTCCTCCGGTTCTAAGAATACAGCCCCTAGCGCAGGAATCGTGAGTTTAGCGGACCAATCTCGAGAATGATACTCTCCAGGTTCAGCATCGAATGTGCCATTGTGAATATCTGAACCGCCGTACTTGGCCTCGTCAGTGGTGAGTACTTCACGCCAGCGTCCGCCTTTAGGTAACGGTACCTGATAATCCTGCCAGGCAGAACCTGAGAAGTTGACAACAATAACCATCTGCTCACCATCTTTACCAACACGCATAAAGCTCAACGTGTTGTGGTCAGCATCATCGCTGGTGAGCCACTGGAATCCCGCAGGATCGAAATCTTGACTCCACAGGGCGGGGGAGTTCTTATACAGAGTGTTGAGATCGGCAACAAGGCGTTGTATACCGCGATGCTCCTGCCAATTCAAACAATCCCAATCCACCGAGGCATTATGGTTCCATTCACCGTACTGAGCCAACTCATTGCCCATAAAGGTCAGGTTCTTACCCGGGTGTGCCCACTGATAAGCGAATAGGGCACGCACACCGGCATAACGTTGCCAGTCGTTACCCGGCATTTTGCCAAACAGTGAACCCTTACCGTACACCACTTCATCGTGGCTAATTGGCAGCACATAATGCTCGGAATAAGCGTAAACCATGGAGAAAGTAATCTCGCCGTGATGCCACTTGCGGTTGATTGGTGCTTCATGCAGGTACTGCAGAGTATCGTGCATCCAACCCATATTCCACTTCAAACCGAAGCCAAGACCTCCGGCACTTGTAGGGGCTGTAATACCCGGATAAGCAGTGGATTCTTCAGCAATCATCATAATGCCGGGGTTGTTCTTATAAGCAGTAGCGCAGGCTTCCTTAAGGAAGTCAATAGCCTCGAGATTCTCACGTCCGCCGTAAATATTCGGATGCCACTGGCCAGGCTCACGGCTGTAATCGAGGTACAGCATAGATGACACTGCGTCTACGCGCAGAGCATCTACATGGTATTCATCCAGCCAGAAGCAGGCGTTGGCCACAAGGAAGTTGCGCACCTCACGACGGCCGAAATTGAACACGTACGTTCCCCAATCAGGATGTTCACCACGTGTCGGATCTGGATCCTCATACAACGGAGTACCGTCGAATCGGCCGAGAGCAAAACCATCCTTCGGGAAGTGGGCAGGCACCCAATCCATAATGACGCCAATGCCAGCTTGATGCAGTTTATCGACGAGATACTTGAAATCATCTGGATTGCCCTGACGGGAATCAACTGCGTAGTAGCCGGTAACCTGATAACCCCACGAGCCCGCAAACGGGTGCTCAGCCAGAGGCATGAACTCCACATGTGTGAAACCCTCTTGTACGACATAATCCACGAGCTCATCGGCCAAGCCACGGTAGTCAAGGCCTTGACGCCAGCTACCAGCGTGAATCTCATAAATACTTACCGGACCATTATGAGGATCCTTGGAACGGCGTTCATTCATCCATGTGGAGTCATTCCACTCATGCGTAGATTCCACAACAATAGAACCGGTGCACGGTGGCACCTCATGCGAACGCTCCATGGGATCAGCTTTCATCACCCATTCGCTGTTCGCATTAAGAATCTCGTACTTGTAGATCTCACCGGCCTGCACACCGGGGATAAAAATCTCCCATACTCCAGAAGAACCGAGTTCACGCATAGCGTGACGTCGGCCATCCCAAGCGTTGAAATTACCTACAACACGTACAGCGTGGGCATTCGGTGCCCAGACTGCAAACGCTGTGCCAACTACTTGCTGGCCGGGTGTACCGTCTGCGCCTCCCAACGGATCGTCGAAGCGAAGAACATGGGCTCCCAACGCTTCCCACAGACGCTCGTGACGCCCTTCGCCGAACAAATAGGTATCCATATCGCCAACAGTGGGCAGATAACGGTAAGGATCATCTTCTACAACGGTTGAATCGTCCTCGTACGAGGCGCGTATACGGTAATCAGGTACCGCATAACCATCGTCAGTGGTGATAGCAGGAATAATGGCCCTGAATACGCCGTTATATTCGTGTGTGGCCGAATATTCACCGTCGGCAGTGATAATGGTGACGCTTCGAGCGAGCGGACGCAGTACTCGAACAGTGACACAGTCATTGTGTTCTGCGATACCAAGATGACCGCCAAGCACCTCGTGAGGATTGTAAAACTCAGCATTGCTTACCGAATCAAGAACCCCCTGATTGACAGGAACAGCCATAATATCTTCATTGATGTTTTTGTCCATGACAAGAGTGTAAGCACAGAAAAATCGATATCGACGAACGTGTCGCCGAAAATAGCTCAATTCGGCGAGTCCACGCCATTCGGCATAATAGATCGAGTTTTTGCGTACTTTCTCACGGAGGATTCATGGGTTACAAGGTCGGCGATATGGTCGTCTATCCGCGTCACGGGGCAGCAAAAGTAGAGGCCATCTCCGAAAGGACGGTACGGGGGGTTACCAGGGAATATCTGCAGTTGTCAGTGCTGTCCTCAGATGGGCTTGTTATTAATGTTCCGGTTGACAACGTGGAGAAAGTCGGCGTACGCGACATTGTTGATGCTAACGAAGTGGCTAAAGTTTTTGAGATTCTGCGTACGCCGATTATTGAAAAAGAGATGAATTGGTCTCGTCGCTACAAGCTTAATGTTGAGAAGATTTCCACTGGCGATGTGAACAAAATCGCTGAGGTTGTTCGTGACTTGGCTCAGCGTGATGTTGATGAACATGGACTGTCAGCAGGGGAGAAGCGTATGTTGACCCGTGCTCGCAGTATTCTCACCTCTGAGATTGCGCTGTCGGAAAAACTTGATGAAGATGATGCGCAGCGACTGCTGGACGTGAACCTCGGCTATCAGCCGGCACAACCTGGCGATGAGAATCATCACACGTGTGAGCCTGAAGAACCAGCCGCTGAAACACTGGCTCGTGTTGAAGCTGAAGGCAAAAAGGCTAAGAAAAAGAAGAAGTGATCACTAATAAAACTATCTTCCTTCTTATGAGTGAGCGGAACGCATGACAGTGATGAACAATGATTTGCGTATTGGTCAGGGTTTTGACGCTCACCGTTTTGCTGAACCGTCGTCGTCACGCCCACTGCACGTGGCGTGCTTGTCTTGGCCGGGTGCCGGCATAGAGGGAGATTCTGACGGTGATGTGGCAGCGCATGCGCTTATTGATGCCTTACTGTCGGCCGCTGGTTTGGGTGATATTGGTTCGCTTTTTGGTGTCGGCGCTGACAGTGAAGGTGCTGG
>CAYQJZ010000002.1:0-13596 GCA_964417995.1 uncultured Bifidobacterium sp. | reverse complement strand
GTTTGGGTGATATTGGTTCGCTTTTTGGTGTCGGCGCTGACAGTGAAGGTGCTGGTATGCAGGGGCGCGTGATGTTGAAACGAACAGTGGCATATTTACATGACCATGGTTTTATGCCCGTTAGTGCCAGTGTGGTAGTTATTGGCAATCGCCCGAAAATCGGTCCACGGCGGAGTGAAGCAGTGCAGGCAATGTCTGAAGCTGTAGGATGCCCGGTTAGTCTAACGGCTACAACCACGGACGGTATGGGTTTTACAGGTTCTGGTGACGGCATTGCTGCTATTGCTAACGCTTTAGTGCGTCAAAGCTAGAGGTTAAAGATTGAGGGCAGACGTGTGTCTGCTTAGAAGTGGCAGTGGACGTACTGTCTGCTGTGCGTGTTTGATCTCATTCTTTTCCTGGTACAGAACTCATTGTCGTCGGCGTTAATTCTGGGCGTGAGCGAAGTCGGATTTATTGCTTGGTTCTCACGTGGGTTAATGTCAATTATGGGCTGGTCAAGGTTGGGTAGTTTCTAATGGTGGGTGCAACATGTGATGGATGAATGAGTTTGTTATTTTGTTGATTGTTTTGGTCTACAGTTCATTGTTTTTTGGTTCTGTTAACCCAGCGTGGATTGTGGACTCTGCGAAATTGGTATTAGGGGCGATAAAAGTGTGTCATGTATTGTCACTTGTTACGTGGTTTTATATTGTCCGTTGGTATCCATCCTCTTGCATAAAATTTGTATCCACGCTGGGTTAACAGAGCCTTGTTTTTTTGGGGGGGGATAGTTGGAGTGTACATATGGGGTGCACGTGTGGGGTGTTGTATGTGGCGCGCGAGCTTCAGTGTGTCGGTATGATCAGTGACGTGACCGCCATGCGGATATTGCTTTGGCAATAGCCCAAAACAGGGTTGATAGTGTGACAATAATAAAGCTTGGTGGTGCGGGGAACATGGCTGACAGGACCAGTCCACCCCAAATAGCGGCGAGGCATAGCACACTGGAAACAATCATTGCGCGGAATGGTGAGGCGGTAATAATCATTGCTGTTGCGGCAGGTGTGATTACTAAAGCAAAGATTAATAACGTGCCGACCGCTGGAACAGCGACCGTGATTACGCCAGCCATAATCACCATAAAAGCCACATTCATCACACGAATGGGAACACCTTTAGCTTGAGCCACCTGTTCATCCAAAGAACTGAATAACAAAGGCCTGTAGATTACCGCCAATAGCAGAATCAGGATTACATCAAAAATAGCGAAACCAACGAGTTGATCACGAGAAATCGTCAAAATCGAACCAAAAAGAATGGATTGCAACTGTTGCGACGCTGAACTGGACAGTCGTGCAAAAAACAATCCTAATCCGGTAGCGAATGCCAACACTGTACCGGTAGCAATTTCACGTTGGGAAGCACGTTTGCCGAGTGCTCCAATAACCAGTGCGCCGCCAAAAGCAAAAATACCAAGACCGGCAGATACTGGCACCCCCAACAGGGCAGCTCCAGTGGCGCCGGGCAGACCAATATGTGCCAGTGCATGTGCAGCAAACGTGGAATGGCGGGCGATAGTGAAGTATCCCATCGCGCCGGTAGCAATGGCAATGGCTAACCCTGCTAAAAAAGCGTTCGTCATAAACGATGCCGATAAGACATTCATCCAGTCAGGATCGAAAGAAAAAGTGATATCGCTCATCGAGCACCTCCATGGTGACGGTGGAACTCCAACAATTCGGTGGGAGTATGCATATCGCCATCGTTATCCGGCCCTGGGGTGACGAACATGTCGCCTTGTGGCGTAGTAACAATGCGCACATTGGTGCCATATAAATGGGTGAGCAGATCAGAGTCGAGCACCTTATCAAGTTGCGCATAATGTGGGTGACCGTCGAGCAAATATACTGCGCCAGTGAGAATTGGCAACAGCATATTCAGATCGTGCGCCACAATTTGAATCGTCATTCCCAGTTCACGATTAAGGCGAGAGAGCACCTGTACGATAGCGCGCTGACTGGCTAGATCTAGATTGGCTAACGGTTCATCCAATATCAGTAGCTGCGGGTCACTGGCCAATGCTTGCGCGATAGCTACACGTTGACGCATACCTCCGGATAATTCAGAAAGACGTGCAGTAGCTCGATCGGCAATACCCACGAATTCCATAGCGTTGCGCGCCCTAGCACGTTCAACGCGGGTAGTGGGGTGAATACCAAACTGTGTGCCGTTAACCCCCAACAACACTGACTGTTCAGCTGTCAGGTTCGAATCAACATCAGTGGTGTAACCCTGCGGAACATAACCGATACGATTGTTCATTTCTCCGGCAGACTTGCCAAGAACCTGCACTGATCCGCTGGACAGTGGTATCAATCCCAGTTCAACGTGCAACATGGTGGTTTTGCCTGTGCCATTAGTACCAACAATGGCTGTTACAGATCCCGCTGGAATAGAAAACGTGCCATGTTGCCAGATTGTTCGGCTGCCTCGTGTTACTGAAGCGTCACGGAAAACAATGCAGTCACTGTTGTTGGTCAGTGGCACAGGGCAAGGCATGGCTGCTGTCCTTCCGATTGAGAATGAGAAACTGAGCAGACGCGATTATGGCATATGAGTATGACAATCATTCTCAATTAGAAGGATGCAAATCCACCTGTATCAAAGTGTTACTCGTCGATATTGCTAATCTGTATCGCTATCAGTCGTAACGTTGGAATCAGATGTGGCGGAATCTGACGATGCATTGTCGCTGTCGCTGGTATTGGAATCAGCATCATCTGAATCAGAGCCAGTTGCATCATCCTCGCCATATGCTTCATCAAACAGGGCATCAAGAGCGTCGATAAGCTGCACAATCCATGCGGTGAGATCGTCAACATCGTCAGGCATCTGCTCAGTTACTTCGAACACAGGAATCTCAGCTTCTTGTGCAGATTCAAGAATCATCGTGCCAGAATCGCTTGTCTGCTGGGTGTTATTCACCAGTACATCAGTTCCACCTGAATCAACGAGTTCCTGGAACGCTTGCAAATCAGCGGGTGCAGGTTCGCTTTCATTCTCTGTCGATTGCGCATAGCCATCAGGAGTTACATCCTCAAAACCCAAATCAGACATCAAATAGTAAGCCACAGCTTCAGTGGCAGCGTAGGTAGCGTCAGGATATTTCTCACTGAATGCTGTTAGAGCTTCCTCGATGGCTTCTTCGTTCTGTTTCCATTCGTCAAGACGTTTGTCGAATTCCTCTTTCAGATCAGGACGAGCCTTAGAGAAAGCTTCAGCTAATTCTGTGGCCATACTGATACGAGCATCTTGTGAGAACCACAGATGAGGATTGTCGCCTGTTATTGCTCCCACCGTATCTGCTGCTGACACGGAAACAGTATCTTCTGTTAGATTCGACGTGGCCCATGAATCGTAGCCAGCACCGTTTGATACTACAATCTCAGCTTCCTGCAATGCAGCAATATCTGATGTCTGTGGTTCAAAATCATGTGCGTCCACTGCTGTTGTGGTGATAATAGACGTGACCTGTACATCATCGCCGCCAATCTGTTCAGCCAATGATCCCCACTGATTGACTGACGCTACAACAACAATTGGTGTTGTCTCACTGGTGGCGTCATCTTGTGTATCGTCAGCAGCGTCAGAACCGCACGCGCCTACAGACCACACCAAGCCCAACGCGGCACATACTGCAATAGCTTTGTTGAATCGAAGTTTCGGGACACTCATGGTTCCGCCTTCCTACCTTTTGCCTTGTGAATCTGCTCAACAAATGGATGAACCAAACAAGTCTGCGTCTACGATAACCTACGATGCAGAGTATTGTAACCGACGATAAAGGAGAGTCCACATGCCCACCAAACTCGACGGCACAACAGTAGCTGCTTTAATCAAAGCCGATCTGGCGTGTCGTGTGAAAAGTCTCCGTGAGCGTGGTATTGAACCAGGACTTGGCACTCTTATGGTGGGGGAAGATCCCGGTTCACTCAAGTACGTAGCTGGCAAACATGCTGATTGTGCAGAGGTAGGTATTCACTCGCTACGATGTGATTTACCTGCTGATGCCTCATATGCTGATGTTGCTGATGCAGTGCAGAATTTCAACGAGGATCCTGCGTGTACGGGATTTATTGTGCAGCTGCCATTGCCGGAAGGTATCAACGACAATGGCGTTATTGATATGATCGACCCCGCAAAAGACGCCGATGGTATGCATCCCTATAATCTGGGTGAGCTGGTGCTGCATGTTGACGGCGACATCGCTACTCCGCTGCCGTGTACTCCGCGCGGCGTATTAACACTGCTTGACCATTACGGTATCGATTTAGACAGTAAACATGTGTGTGTGCTCGGTCGAGGTATCACTACTGGTCGCACTATCGGCTTGTTGCTGACTCGGCGTAACGTGAACGCCACAGTAACGTTATGCCACACCGGAACACCAGATGTGGGCGATCAGATGCGTCAAGCCGACGTAATCGTAGCGGCAATGGGGTCACCGGGTTTTGTTCGACCTGAACATGTGCGCGAAGGTGCTGTACTTGTTGACGTTGGTGTGTCACGTGTATGGGATGATGAGGCAGGTCGATATCGCATCAAAGGAGATATTGATCCGGCATGCCGTGAGATTGCCTCTGCTTACACACCGAATCCAGGTGGTGTAGGGCCAATGACTCGTGCCATGCTCCTCGCCAATGTTGTTGAGATGGCTGAACGTTTGTCGGCCTAGCATATTTCGGGCGTGTCAACGTTGGAATAATCTAGCAATTTGACCACGTCTCCGGGTAGCATGTGTCTTTGTGTGCCGTTTGGCATACGCACTATAACTGAAGAACGATTATTATCCACCTACTAGTTACAGAAACCACAGTTAATGGCACAGAACAATAACGAGGTCACCAAGGTCGCTATCAACGATATCGGCACTGAGGAAGACTTCATCAAGGCAGTCGATTCCACCATCAAGAACTTCGATGATGGTGATCTGGTTGAAGGTACCGTCGTCAAGGTTGATCGTGACGAGGTTCTACTCGACATCGGCTACAAGACTGAGGGTGTTATTCCCTCCCGCGAGCTTTCCATTAAGAAGGACGTCGATCCTGACGAAGTCGTCGAAGTTGGCGACACCATTGAGGCACTCGTCGTCACCAAGGAAGACAAGGAAGGCCGCCTGATCCTGTCCAAGAAGCGTGCTCAATACGAGCGTGCTTGGGGCGATATCGAGAAGATCAAGGAATCCGACGGCGTCGTCGAAGGCACCGTCATCGAAGCTGTCAAGGGCGGCCTCATCGTCGATATCGGCCTGCGTGGCTTCCTGCCTGCATCACTGGTCGAAATGCGTCGCGTTCGCGACCTCAGCCCATACATCGGCCAGAAGATCAAGGCCAAGATCCTCGAGCTCGACAAGAACCGCAACAACGTGGTTCTCTCCCGTCGTCAGTACCTCGAGGAAACCCAGTCCGAGGTACGCGAAACCTTCCTTTCGCAGCTCAAGAAGGGGCAGATTCGCGAAGGTGTGGTCTCGTCTATCGTCAACTTCGGCGCATTCGTCGATCTGGGCGGTGTGGACGGCCTGATTCATGTTTCTGAGCTGTCGTGGAAGCACATCGACCACCCGTCTGAGGTTGTTAAGGTCGGTGACAAGGTCACTGTTGAGGTTCTTGACGTTGATCTGGACCGCGAACGCATCTCGCTGTCGCTGAAGGCAACCCAGGAAGATCCGTGGCAGCGCTTCGCTCGTACTCACGTCCCCGGTCAGATTGTTAAGGGCAAGGTCACCAAGATTGTGCAGTTTGGCGTGTTTGTGTCCGTCGAAGACGGCATCGAAGGTCTGGTGCACATCTCCGAGCTGGCCAACCGCCACGTCGAGAATCCAGAAACCGTTGTCAAGCCGAACGAGAGTGTTTTCGTTAAGGTGATCGACGTTGATCTGGATCGTCGTCGCATCTCCCTGTCTCTCAAGCAGGCTAATGATTCCGTTGACCCGGCTTCGGAAGATTTCGATCCGGCTCTGTACGGTATGCCAGCCGAGTACGACGAGCAGGGCAACTACAAGTACCCCGAAGGCTTCGACCCGGAGAGCAACGAGTGGATTGCTGGCTTCGAGAAGCAGCGTGAGGAGTGGGAATCCCAGTATGCAGCCGCTCACGACCTGTGGGAGCAGCATAAGGAGTTCGTGGCCAAGGAAATCGAGAACGCAGCCGAATCTGCTGCTGCCGATGGTCAGGATTCGCAGCAGGAGACCACCGAAGAGACCTCCAACTACTCTTCTCAGGCTTCCTCCAACGGTACTCTCGCTGACTCCGACCAGCTTGCCGCATTGCGCGACCAGCTCCTCGGCAAGAAGTGATTATCGATTATCAGTGAAGGGCTGTAACGGCCTGTAACCGTGTTAAGGGTCCCGACCGGTTTTCTGGCTCGGGACCTTTTTGATAGTGATATACAACGGTGTCTGGCTGAATGCGACGGATGGACACAAGTGCAGAACTATAGGTGTAAGAACGTGAAGTGGGGCGGCGCGGTAGTGTGACCGCGGTTTTGTTAACTGAGAAACCCACAGAATGAACTGGGACTAGCCAGATATATTTGCCGTATGGTTCTAAGAGGCAAGAGAGGAACCGGTATCGGTATGCTGCGTATCGGCTTAACTGGCGGCATTGCGGCGGGGAAAAGTACTATTGCACAGCATTTACAAGCTCAAGGTGTGCTGGTTATTGACTATGACGAATTAGCGAGACGCATTGTTCAACCCGGAACAGAAGGCATGCGCCTGATTCGTCAGGAATTTGGAGAACATGCTGTCAACTCTGATGGTGGACTCAATCGCGCATGGATGGCTGATCACGTGTTCGGTGTCAACGCTGAGCCAGGAGCGCGTGAGCGATTGGATGCTATTGAACATCCGCTGATATATCAGGAAGCTATGCGTATAGAGAACGAGCTTGCTGAAGCTGACGTGATTGTTCACGACATACCGCTACTTGCCGAAGTGATCACCGGCATACCATTTCATTTTGATCAGATCGTTACCGTTGAAGCACCTTGTGAGGTGCGTATTGAACGAATGATTACCACGCGATCAATGACTCGGGAACAGGCTGAAGCACGGGTGCACAGTCAATCAACTCGGACTGAACGTGAAGCAATCGCTGATGTAGTGATTGACGCAACGCGCCCAATAGAACAAATGTTCGATAGTGTTGATAGACTCATCGAACAGTGGCGTACAACCATGCAAGCGTAATAAACATGGGAGTGCGCTATAACGGTTGGGAAATATGACTAACGTTGGGAGGCTGCTATGGGGTATGCGATTGAACGCAGTAATAAACCGTTCGTTGTTAAGTCACCATACAAACCATCTGGCGATCAGCCTCAGGCCATTGAAGAGCTGGCCACTCGCATTGAGAACGGTGAAAACGATGTGGTACTGATGGGTGCCACAGGTACTGGTAAAACAGCGACCACAGCATGGCTGATTGAACGCTTGCAACGGCCAACGTTGATCATTGAACCCAATAAAACATTGGCGGCACAATTGTGTGCTGAATTCCGTGAACTCATGCCCGATAATGCAGTGAGCTACTTTGTTAGTTATTACGACTACTACCAGCCAGAAGCATACATAC
Source organism: uncultured Bifidobacterium sp. (assembly GCA_964417995.1). Taxonomy (GTDB): domain Bacteria; phylum Actinomycetota; class Actinomycetes; order Actinomycetales; family Bifidobacteriaceae; genus Bifidobacterium. Next base: position 5,980 of record CAYQJZ010000002.1, on the reverse strand, counting down.
CGCAAACTGACACGTATATAGAAAAAGACTCCAGTATCAATGATGATGTAGAACGTTTACGCCATGCAGCTACCGCCAATCTGCTAACCCGTAGGGATTGTGTAGTTGTGGCCACAGTATCGTGCATTTATGGATTGGGTACGCCTGAGGAATACGCCGGACGAATGTTATTCCTTAAAGAGGGCCAACAGCTTGATCGAGATACGCTACTGCGTCAATTCGTCAACATGCAGTACAAACGTAACGATATTGAATTCACACGTGGCACGTTCCGTGTACGAGGCGATACGGTAGAAATTATTCCTGTTTATGAGGAATTAGCGGTACGTATTGAATTCTTTGGTGACGAGATTGACCGTATTTCTACACTGCATCCTTTAACTGGCGACGTTATTGAACATGTGAGTGAAACACATATTTTCCCTGCTTCACATTATGTGGCCGGGCCTGAACGCATGGAACGCGCGCTCAAAGACATTCGCACAGAATTAGACGATCGTGTGGCTGAACTGCGTAAACAGAATAAAGAGCTTGAAGCTCAACGCTTAACAATGCGCACCAATTACGATCTGGAAATGTTGGCTCAAGTTGGCGTATGTGCTGGTGTGGAAAATTATTCCCGGCATTTTGACGGGCGTGCACCCGGTACACCACCGCATACGTTATTGGACTTCTTTCCTGACGATTTCTTGCTGGTTATCGATGAATCGCATGTGACTGTGCCCCAGATTGGCGCAATGTATGAGGGCGATGCCAGTCGTAAACGCACATTGGTTGACCATGGTTTCCGCTTGCCCAGTGCAATGGATAATCGTCCTTTGAAATGGCCTGAGTTTCTTGAACGAGCAGGGCAGACAGTGTATTTATCCGCGACTCCAGGCGATTATGAGCTGGGATTGTCTGACGGAGTAGTCGAACAGATTATTCGCCCTACCGGATTGATTGATCCCCAAATTGACGTACGTCCTGTTGATGGTCAAGTCGACGATCTGCTTGCCGAGATCAAAGATCGCGTAGAGCGCGGTGAACGTGCATTGGTTACAACGTTGACCAAAAAGATGGCTGAGGACTTAACGGATTATCTTCTTGAACGCGGCATCAACGTTGAGTACTTGCATTCAGATGTTGACACATTACGTCGTGTTGAATTACTCCGCGAATTACGTGAAGGCACCATCGATGTGATTGTTGGCATCAACTTGTTGCGAGAAGGTCTCGACCTTCCTGAGGTATCTCTGGTGGCTATTCTCGATGCTGATAAAGAAGGCTTCTTACGGTCGTACCGTTCACTGATTCAGACCATTGGGCGTGCCGCTCGTAACGTCTCGGGCAAGGTGATTATGTATGCCGATGAGATTACTGAAGCAATGGGCAAAGCCATCGACGAGACTAATCGTCGCCGTGATCGTCAGATTGCTTATAACACTGAGCATGGAATAGACCCGAAGCCACTGATTAAGAAGATTAGCGATGTTAACGATATGCTCGCTAAAGAAGATGTCGATACACAAACATTGCTTGACGGCGGATATCGCAATGCTGGAAAAGCCGGGAACTCGCATCTGGGCGCACCTACAACCAGTGAGAAAGAAAGCCGTGAACAGAGAGAAGCCCTGCTTAAGGCAGGTCTTCCTGCGCAGGATCTTGCTGATCTAATCCGTCAGTTAAGCGAGCAGATGCATACAGCGGCTGAACAACTGCAATTCGAGCTTGCTGCCCGGTTACGCGATGAGATTCGTGATCTGAAAAAGGAATTACGGCAGATCACTGACGCACAACGATAGCTGACACTTAACACTAACGAATGACGAATAGTGGGGTAGTACATATTCAGTCCATAAAGTGGTTTGTTGGTGCAATTTGCGTTGTGAGCGCTAACAACACACCTGACGAAAAACTTGGAACGCGTAATGATTTACTAGTAGACTGACGAATGGCAACAGGGTCGTAAGATCCGTACGAATCGAAAAGGATAGGCAGACATAATGCGCAGAGCCAAGATTGTCGATACCATCGGTCCCGCTACCGAATCTCTTGAAAATCTCACCAAAATTGTTGAAGCAGGTATGGATGTTGCGCGACTGAACCGTTCGCATGGCACTCCAGAAGATCACCTTCGTGTTTACAACAATGTTCGTGAGGCCGGCAAGGCTACAGGCCGCAATGTTGCGGTTCTTGTTGACCTGCAAGGTCCGAAGATCCGCTGCGGATGGTTCAAGAAGAATGCTGACGGCGAAGACAAAGTTCAGCTGACCGCTGGCCAGGAGTTCGTTATCACCACCGATGATATCGAAGGCGACGAGCATATCACCTCCACTACGTTCAAGGGCTTGCCGGCTGACTGCCATCCTGGCGACCCAATTCTCATCGACGACGGCAAGGTCCGTCTTGAAGTCACCAAGGTTGAAGGCAACAACGTACACACCAAGGTTATTGTTGCTGGGCCTGTTTCCAGTCACAAGGGCATCAACCTTCCAGGCGTTGCAGTAAGTCTGCCTGCTCTGACCGAAAAGGATGAGGCTGACCTGCGTTGGGCTATTCAGACTGGCGCTGATATTATCGCCATGTCCTTCGTACGCTTCGCTTCCGACATTGACCGCGCTCACGAGATCATGGATGAGGAAGGCCGCCGTATTCCGGTTGTCGCCAAGATCGAGAAGCCACAGGCTGTTGAAAACCTCGAGGAGATCGTCAAGGCTTTTGACGGCATTATGGTCGCTCGTGGCGATATGGCTGTCGAAATGCCATTTGAGGAAGTACCTCTGATTACCAAGCGTTGCATCGAAGTGGCTCGCCAGTATGCTCGGCCTGTTATTGTGGCCACCGAAGTTCTGGGCTCTATGGTTCATTCGCCAGTCCCAAGCCGCGCTGAGGCCTCCGATTGCGCCAACGCTGTGCTCGACGGCACCGATGCCACAATGACATCAAACGAAACCGCTGTCGGCGACTATCCGGTTGAATCCGTTAACACCATGAGCCGCATCTCCGGTTACGCTACTGACCATGGGTATGATCGCATTCCGCAGTTGAAGAATCCCGACATGTCAAGCACCAGCGCTGTTTCATCGGCTGCTGTCAACCTGGCTGACAAACTGAACGCCAAGGCCATCGTGGCTTACACGCAGACTGGTTCCACTGTGCACCGCGTCTCCCGTGAACGTCCGGCCACCCCGATTTACGGTCTGACCAACAATGAGCACACTTATCACTGGTTAGCTCTGAGCTGGGGTACCGAAGCATTCCTGCTTGACGAGGACTACCACAACAAGAGCCGCAAAGACCTTATGGTCTTCACAGACAAGATTCTTAAGGATTCCGGCAAGGTTGTTGACGGCGACAAGATTGTCGTTCTCAGCTCTGCGCAGGGTGGTCACAAGCCGGGCAGCACCGACACGATTTATGTCCACACTGTCGGCCACGGCGACTGATCTCCAAAGCAGATAAACGACTAGCAAACTAGCGTCGTTACATTGATTTGCGGCATGTGTTGTTCTATACAGCACATGCCGCAAATGTTATTAACAAAGCTGCTGTATATACAGCGCGAAATTGTTGATCTATCGGGTTTGGGCTAATAACTCTCTTACGTATTTGTTTTATGCATTGGGCAGCTGAAATTGTCTTTTGAGGGGACTTACAGAGACGATTCTTGTACAACGAGAAGCTCTCCAAAACAACAAGTGCTACTGGTACGCCTGTTACTGGTGTGCAGTATACCGTCGTTTCGACGCGAATTGGTCCGCGTTGGGTGGCGCCTGCTATTGGTGCGCAGTACTTCCTTGTATATCGATCATGCCGTTATGAGCCTGCAAAATAGCAATCACTGACTTTGCGTCAATAATCGTGCCGCTGACAACCAGTTGATAGGCTTCTTCCAGCGTGTAGAAATGAACACGCGAACGCGGGCTTTCTGGACCAAGCGATTCGCGGCTAACCGGTGTGAGGTTAGTCGCGTAGAACAACGCCGTATGCTGATTAGAGAAACTCGGCGTGTTAATGAACCGGCAGAACTGAGAAATATTCTCCGCCTCGAATCCAGCTTCTTCGCGTAGTTTACGCTTAGCAACCTGAGGTGCGCGTTCTGTAGACACATTGGCATGACCAGCTGGAATTTCCAACGTCCACCGGTGTGCGGGGATTCGATACTGTTCCACAAAGGGGATTCGTCCCTCATTAGTTACAGCCAGCACACCGACGGTATCGCCATTATTTTCTTGCAAAATATACCGTTCAAACTGACCGATACCCGGAGAATCAAACGATACACAATCAACATTGAAATAGTACGTTCCTACGACCTGTTTGCGTGAACCTTCACGAACGGGTGCAGGACGCCACGGATCAAATGTGCGATAGCTATCGGTGCTCATAGTGTCCTCCCTGACTTTAAGCCTTCCATAGCTCATTGTAAGACGTATTTTCCTTACCTTTAGTGTTGTTGTTTTGCTACAAGTAAGCTCATATATTGAACACAACTGCGATACATGTTGTGTGTGGAGGGTATAGAGGGCAATACCTCACGTAATGTGAAGTTTTGGCCGGCTTACAGCTACAAATTGCATGCTGAAGTCACAGTCAAGAGGGTACAACGATGTTTAGTGTATTGTGATCTATCTGGTAGCAGATTGCATAACTGTCATTCTTCGCCGGTAATGTGTGATGTTACACGGCGAACTGTGAACGATATCAGAAGACAAATCGGATGAACCGATCGGAGATACTGTGAAGAAGAAAGTTGCATCGATACTGGCTGCCTTAGTAACCGTATGTTCAGTGGCGGGATTTGTTGTTCCAGCCAACGCCGACGAGATACTGTCAGGGCAAGAAGAACTCGTATCATCTGTTATCACAACTGCCGATGAGGATTCTGATACAACCAGTACATCAACTGACAAGAGCACTTCCGACAACAGCGCAGATGGAGACACTACAGCTGACGACGACTCCAACTCAAACACTGACGCTGATAACACCACAGATAGTGACAGCGACAATATTGACAGTTCAGACGACGCGGATACTTCAGAAGATTCCAACAATTCTGACGACGAGACAATGACAGAAGAAGAATTCCTGTCACGCTTCCGCGGCACCAGCTGGCGATATGACGACGGGGAACTTATTCAATCGCAAACACAGACACTATCGTCATCATCATCCGTCACATGGACAGAAGAAAACGGCATTTATTACGGCAGTGACGGTTCCACAGTCCGAGGAGCTAGCGCCATAGGCGTTGACGTTTCCCAATACCAGGGCAGCATTAACTGGTCCAAAGTCAAAAACGCTGGTATTGACTTTGCTATTATCCGCTGCGGATACGGTAACGGCAACGGTTCTGTAGATACATACTTCAAAACTAACGTTAAAGCATGCATCAAATACGGCATTCCCTTCGGCATTTACGTGTACTCGTACTGCTGGAATGCAACAACAGCACAATCACTCGCTAAGTGGGTGATTAACTTACTGGATGATGTCGGCGTTGATCCCGACGATATGGATCTACCTGTTTACATCGATTTAGAAAACACCGACCAGAGCGGAAAACCAGCCGGCGTAGACAGCAACAACAATTACAAGTACATCACTAGTAATTCCACCTTTGCTTCACTGGCAAAAGCTTTCTGCACAGAAATCGAAAACGCTGGATATGAGGCAGGTGTTTACGCAAACCTCAACTGGTGGAGCAACTATCTGACAAGCAGTACCTTTGATTCATGGTCACGATGGGTCGCTCAGTACAACAGCACATGCTCCTACACCGGCGACTACGATTACTGGCAGCGCATGTCCTCAGGTTCTGTGAGTGGCATCTCAGGAAACGTTGACATCGACTTCTCATACACGTTCGACACACCTACGCTGAAAACAGCCACAGCAACCACAAGCGGTCCAAAAATCAGCTGGTCATCAGTATCATCCGCATCAGGTTACGCTGTGTATCGCAAAGTCAAAGGCGGTAGTTGGTCAATGATTG
>CAYQJZ010000001.1:76057-81970 GCA_964417995.1 uncultured Bifidobacterium sp. | reverse complement strand
ATACGAAGTGCAGTGGAACTCATGCGTCCCAAAGTATTCGTTCAAGGGGACATCTCACTGCTAGTTTTATCTTTCTCACGTGCATGCGTTAACACTGACCCGACAAAGCCATAAATTGAAAGGCTTATTGGGGTAGATAAAGACAGAAAATTCTATACAAGCAGTGACTGGTTTTCAAAAACAGGTAGGCTTTTACGCACCAGAGCCCAACTTATGGGCATCGAGAATTCACCTGACTATTAGAACAATTCAGTCTGCCCAAACTCATCATCATCTATATCAATACCACCATGAGAAGCGAAAGCACTAACACCGTCGGATGCTAATTGTGATGAAGCAGCTGAAGAATCCGCGCGTAATTGACTGTCCAAAATCACTGCGTCAGGAGACACTGTAAATGCTTGATTAGTAATACCACCCAAATACAAGCCATCAAGGCGTTCTACACGCGACAACGCCACATACCCCATGCCAGGCGCAAATGTGCGGCGCAGATCCATTACAGCACGGTCAAGAGTCATACCCTGTGACTTATGGATCGTAATAGCCCATGCACACCGCAACGGCACCTGATTCACACTGGCAAGTACTGTTTCTCCATCCATCATCTCCCACGAGGCTTGCCGCAAAGTGACAATATTGCCGTTCTCAAACTCCACAATCGGCCAGCCGCCTTTGGCTTCTGACACAAAACCTCGCACTGTACCAATCGACCCATTAACGTACTGACGGTCAGCATCATTACGCAAAGCCATTACTGTTGCACCTGTTTTTAGAACAAGTCGTTCTGGAGCGAGCATATTCTTTTTTAACCGCTCTACCAGGCTCGCTTGCCCGGCAGACTCAGCGTAAAACACGTGTTCGTCCTCATCAATTTGTGAAAGCCGTAAATCATTAAGACCGTCAGCTTGCCGATTAACAGGAAACAAGTGCACAGCTACCTCATTGTCACGAGGCATTATTCCTATGCGCGAAGCAAGCACAGCACGGTCGTCATCGTCAACTGCACCGTCGCGAATATCACTGAGAACAGTAAGTAATGTGCCATCATCTTGACGATGCTGTTCAGTTAAATAACACACCACCGGCTTTAACTCACTCCACACCAACGACTCAGTAATAAAACCTTCCGGATTACGCCCCGCTTTAGCGTACTGCTCCCGTGATTCAACGAATTCAGGGCTGGGCGTCAGGATATCTCGATTTCGATTCGACGTACTCACCGGCGGCAATTGAAAGAAATCACCAGACACTACCACCTGTAATCCGCCAAATGGACGCGGATCACGACGCACAGCACGACACACTTGATCAACCATGTCGAATAACCACGCGTGCATCATCGATACTTCATCAATAACCAGAATGTCTACTGCTTGAATTTTGCGTCGACGCCGAGTTTTGATTTGCTTGAGCAAACTCTGTGTTAACGCCGTAGCCACGCCGATACCACTCCATGAATGAATGGTTTGCCCGTTAATATGCGTGGAAGCAATACCAGTAGAAGCAGTAACAGCAACGCTGGCACCACGAGACCGCGCCTGGTGAATAAACTCATTAAGCACGTAGGTTTTACCCGCACCTGGCGCACCAGTGAGGAACACATTCGCCCCCGCATCAAGAATCGCCAACGCTTCAGATTGCCGCATACGTCACCTCCTAGCCCAACAAGTTACGCAACAACGTCAACAACATCCACATTCCCGTATTTTTGCGTAAGCATATCCCAGGTTCAAGCCACTAATTGCATATAAGCAAGCAGACACGCTGTTTGACACGGCCTGAACCTGTGGCATAATGGACAAGTTGTTTAAGCAGCTATTGTTTAGCAACTATGGATGAGTGTCCGAGCGGTCTAAGGAGCACGCCTCGAAAGCGTGTGAGGGCAACCCCCTCCGCGAGTTCGAATCTCGCCTCATCCGCCATCGCCCTTATTGAGAGTACTCGATGAGGGTTTTCGTTTACCCATGTTCCGAGTGTTGTGGGCGTGTTATGAGTATTCGACGCCCAATATCAACCGGTATGATCCGTGTTTCCCGGTGAGTTTTCTCTGGATATTGTGAACCTGTCGTGTCCGATCCTCTTGGCTATCGAGCTATAGCCCCAGATGTGTTGATGGTTTTTGGCCTATAGCCCTGATACTCCGTTTCTCGATGACGTTGTGATAATCATCATCGTAAAAAAACGATTACCACGGGAAGCCCCTGCTGTATGCACAGTGATAATTCGTCCGACAAATAACGAACTTATTAATGGACTACCTCATAAGCCTCTATACCATGCCCGGCGAGTCAAACCACGTCCGCTTTTTAAGTTTCTGTTCGCAGTAACTCTATACCGTACCTAGCGAGTCGAACCATGCTGTAATCTGAGTTTCTAAAACCGGCCGCAAATCCCATGAATCCAAACCCACATGCAGCGAATCAGGTTGAGGACCAGACTTGGTGTGCTGATGAGTATGCCCAAACAGCAGACGACGACCATCGCGAGACAATGCGTCGGCAGTAAAACGGGAATCGTAAGCGTTGTCAGAACCGTCAACAGGCGTCTTACCTTTCACCATATCCGGGTTAAGATCCTCCCGATACGGAAAATGACTGAGGTTATATTCAACACCGCTGATGGTGATACACGCCGAATCCTGGATCGTTGTGAAAATATGCTGCCATTCATCGTCGAGTTCGCGGTGACGGAAATTGATGTCATGATTACCAATAACCAAATGTAAGTGAGTAGCGTGGAGCGCACGCAGGCAGCGATGAATATACTCCATTGATGTGCGGTAACCGATGTCGCCAAGAATCCACAGGTCAACGGTATTACCAGATTGAACAGCGTGGTAATGCGATTCGCTGTTAGTGTCGCTCACACAACTGCAACTGTCGTCATTGTTTTCGCTCTTGTTACCACAGCGAGCAGCGTCAACAGCCTTGTTGATTGATGTAATTACAGCAGCATCATGAGCATCAGTGTCAGCAATACTGCGCATCGACAAATCAGGATCACTGGAAACAGCAGATTTAACATACTGTATTGCCGCAGCACGCCCTTGTTCAGCAACAACAGCATCATACTTTGATTTAATTTCCGAGTGTGTGATGAATCCACGCACAGCAGCCACCAGTGGATGACCGAAATGTGTATCAGACGTAACAAAAACGGTCATGGCGTACTCCCCTTCTCTGTATCTCATCTGAGAGTACGCGATTGGTTGTATCAGGAATCGAATAATAGGACATCGTGCATGTTTTAAAAGCAACCAAGTAAGTAATAGAGTCCTTGTTTACACCCATGATACGGAGAACTCGCACATATTTGGCAAGTACCGCAGGTTACCGTTCATATAGCGTCTAAAATTTCGCCGGTGGAAACGGCGGAAGGAGCGCACAGCATGAGTTGCAGTTTGTTGGCACACATCAAGTCCCCCGCCGACGTCAAAGCACTGAACGCTGACGACCTGCCGCAATTGTGCGCTGAGATCCGCAGCACACTTGTTGCTTTTGGTAAAACGCATGGCGGCCACATTGGTTCAAATCTGGGGATTATTGAGGCAACAGTGGCCTTGCATCGTGTGTTTGATTCGCCACGAGATCGCATTGTTTTTGATGTGTCGCATCAAAGTTATGTACACAAGATGCTTACTGGCCGCGCTTACGCCTATCTTGATGCCGAACAGGCTGACAGCGTGACTGGCTTTACTAACCCTGCTGAAAGTGACCATGACCAGTTTGTGCTCGGTCATACTGGCACATCTATTTCTCTGGCCTGCGGCTTGGCAAAAACTCGTGACGTGATGAGTGGACTGCACGGTAGCAGCAATGTTGGTAATGTCATCACTGTTATTGGCGATGGCTCATTGAGTTCGGCTATTGCTTTTGAAGGATTGAATAACGTTGCTGAACAAGGCGGCAATTTTATTATTGTTGTTAACGACAATGAGATGTCTATTGCCGAAGATTTTGGCGGCATGTATGGTCCGCTGGCACGGTTACGTGAATCTGGTGGTACAGCGGAACCGAATATTTTCCACGCGTTCGGACTGGATTACCGCTATGTAGAAAATGGCAATGACGTAGATGCACTGGTTGAAGCATTCACCGAAGTACGTGATATCGATCACCCTGTTGTTGTGCATATTCACACCCATAAAGGACTTGGACTTGATACCGAAGATGCCGCACATGGCATTCTGGATGGCCAGTGCGAAGCAAACCATTGGCAGGATCCGCTGTGCAGTACACCGTCAGAACCGGGTTCTCGCAAATACTATGGCGAATTGGCGATGAAAACGTTGGAGCGCCGGTTTGATAGTGAACCGGGGCTTGTAGTGATTTCTCCGGCAACACCCGGGTCGAACGGTATTACTCGCGAATTCCGTGCACGAGCAGGTTCACATTATGTTGATACCGGTATTGCTGAGGAACATGCGGTAGCTTTCGCATCGGGTATTGCCAAAGCAGGTGGACGACCGGTTGTTGCAACATCGGCGACATTTTTCCAGCGCACTATCGACCAGTTGCAGCAAGAGGTGTCATTAAATAGCACCCCAGTGACACTCTTGGTGTTCGCATCAGGTATTTCTGACGCTGACAACACGCATTCAGGAGCTTTCGATATTGCCATGATGGCCAATATTCCAGGCCTGGTGTGTTTGGCACCAGCTTCGCAGAACGATTTTCTGGATATGCTGACATGGTCGACCAGCGCCACTAACCACAACCCTGTAGTAATTCGCGTTCCCGGAGAGATGGCGCTGCAGGCGGAGCGTTCTGGCCACTACCCCGTGTTCCATAACACCACCGATTGCAGTGCTGCCACCACCAGCACTGCCTCTGACAACATTGGTGGTGTTGAGAGCACAGGGATCAAGAGCTGCACGCGTGCCCACAGTGACGCTTTGAATACAACCCCGTGGGATCGTTACCGCATCACCTGCCATGGCGCTGACGTTGCCATTCTCGGTTTGGGTGATTCATATCCGCTTGCCGAAGATACCGCAGCATTGCTGACTACAACTACCAGTGATTCACTGTCGCAGCCAATCTGCCCCACTGTTATTGACCCCCGTCGTTACGACTTACTTGACACCTGTACGTTGGACTCTCTCACAGCCCATCATCGTGTTGTGGTTACCATTGAGGACGGTCAACTTGACGGTGGTTGGGGGGAGAAAATCACCGCATACTATGCCAATCATTCAACAGCAGCAGGTAAGAACAACCCACCTTGCTGCCCACATGTGATTAATGTTGGCGCAGACAAAGTATTCACTGACCGCGTACCACGAGCTGAGCTCAACAAACGCTATGGAATGACCCCTGAGCAGATCGTCGCTCGCATTCGCACCGCACTCGCATAGCTGCTACCATTACTCCCCAATATCCGCAGCTCACATACCCACTGGTATGCCTTGATATACCCACTGCTTAGAAGCATAGAACGAACCTGACATCAGCTGCTAAGAAGCCTGCAAACACATGCAAACCACACTTTGGCTGTATTTGTCTGCATGGCTACTGTTTATCCGCTGACAAACATCGCCGCTGCGTGGTATACTCGCAATTTGTTTTGGCCCCGTAGCTCAGTTGGATAGAGCATGTGACTTCTAATCTCAAGGTCGGGAGTTCGAGCCTCCCCGGGGTCACCATAATGGCGGAATATCAATGATTCCGCTCTTTCTTTTTTCGGGTTATAACCCCAAAATGTTGAGCTATAGGCCAAAATGTTTCAGACACGACCAAACACGATAGCTCTTATCATTGCATGTTTCATTGTGTCTGAAAACGGAAGCTATAGGCCAAAACCGGCTACAAAAAAGAGTCCCCCGCCGCACGTGATGTGGACAGGGGACTCTCGCACTGTGCTAATCGTCATCATCTGACGATGGTGCATCCATAAAGCTGGTGTCTTTGA
>CAYQJZ010000001.1:54807-75957 GCA_964417995.1 uncultured Bifidobacterium sp. | reverse complement strand
CTGTGCTAATCGTCATCATCTGACGATGGTGCATCCATAAAGCTGGTGTCTTTGAGGTAATTCTCCCCTGCTGTGATGTCGTATTGGATGAGCTTGTAGTCTTCCAACAACTGCAGGGTTTCTTCATCCATATCAGACTCAGCCATCGGATTACCGTCAGAGTCGAGGTAGATCGTCTGACCTTCAGGGATACTGTCCCACCCCTGAATGTTGTTCACCACCGGCGGTTCAATAGCCGCTACCTTCTCGTGCAGCGCAGAAAGGAATGCGATATACGCAGAAATCTTGGCATTCATATGCTCAGCAGCCTGCGCAATGAAGTAGTTCGGCGACGTGTAATCACTGTTGTCGATTTGCGTTCCTTGACTGTTCGATGCCGCATTCGACCAGATGAAGTATTCAGTCAAATGCAAGTCCAATGAGTTGTCATCGTCTTCACTGGCTGTTGTGTAGATGCCGGGAAGATGGTCCCCGTAGAACACCACGGTAATTGGCTTATCGAGTTCATCCAATGCGTCAAGGAATTCTTGCGTTGCTTCATCGGTGTAGCTCATGCCCTTGGCATAAGTAACAATTTCGGAGATTTCGTCGTCGGTAAGCTCTTCGGAACCTTCTGAGTTGGTCACCTCGAATTCGTTATCTTCATACCAGTCGTTGTATGGCATGTGATTTTGCATCGTGACAACTTGAATGAACTGGTTCTCGTCGGTAGACGACACTTCTTCCAATACACTCGCGTAAGTCGCTTCATCACTCACATACGGCGAATCGTCGATAGTGTCTTGATGCGAAATAATATCGTCGCCCTCTAGCGTGTAGAAATGCGCGAAACCGAACTTTACATAGTTGGTTGCACGTGAATACATCGATGGCTCATACGGGTGGAAACCAATAGACGTATCCCAAATCTGGTTAATTGTTGGCGTCCATTCTTCAGTGGGCACCAACTGCTGATAGGGGCTGGTCAGAGATGAATCAAAATTGGCCATACTCAGACCTGACAAACCCATATATTCAAGGTTTGCCGTGCCCCCGCCATAACCGGACGACAGCATCAAACCACTGGTGGTGTTCTCCATTACCTCGCGAATATTGGGCATAGCGTCCTCGCTCAGCTCAACGCCAGGCACACGCGAAGGGTCGGAGAACGATTCCGACAAGACGAAAATAACAGTGCTGTCGTCTAAATATTCACTGCGGGATTCGTTAATCTCGTCAGCAAGCTCAGAGTATCGTTCGGCAATTTCTTGCATCGTCTCCTCGCTATAATCGTCCGGCTCGTCCATAACTTTCGGATTGAGCTGGCGAACAAAGGAGACAACTGGACCGTTACGTTGTGCATCGTATACCGAATCCCACATTGACGGGGTGTCACCCAGTGCTGACGAGAAGGTATTCGCCCATGTTCCCACTGTGCCAACATCCATGGCATACAAGCCGAACAGCGTGCCAGGAATCAGAATTAACAGCAAACGGATAATGCCATTCATTCCACTGTTGGATGTGCGAATCACTCGGCCATGTCGAGTATCAAGATGGTTAAGAAGAACACACAATCCGATCAATACAGCCAGTACTGCGACTGCACCAGCAACAATCCACTGCCAGCCGGATGGCATAAAGCTCAGCAGATTGCCAGTATTTGACCCTAAGAAGCTTAAATCAGACGGCAGAATTGCCTCGTAACGCACATCGATTTTAATGTGTTCGACTACGGCGATAAGCATAGCGAAGATTAACAGTATTGGTGTAGCAACCCAGAAACGGTTGAACAGCATAAGCAGAATCAGGTAGATAACGCCCACCAAAATCACATTGAGCAGCAGCACAAAATTAGCATTGGTGAACATTTTGACGATGAGATCGCTTAAGCCAACCAGTGGACTGTTCAACGTGACACGCGTGCTACTCAGGGTAACACCCCACTGCAATATTGCCACTGCCACAAAGTCAAAAACGAAGAATAGTACGGCATACAACCAACCAGGGAAGGGCCAAGGTGTTATACGCTTTTTCGCTTTCGTGGTTTTCTGATTGTCTTTCTCTAAGTCTTTAACCTCGCTGGAGGCTCCTGTTTCCATAATCACAGTTCCGTCAGTCGCTTCGCTCATATTCCGTTCCATCACCCGAATCACGTTCCGGCTCTTCATTACAGCAAGGCACTATTGTCCTCGACCTTACTGAAAGGGCCTCGTTGACTCGTTGTTTCTTTACGATTGCTGCCAAAAATACGTATTGTATGAGCGGGTACCGTCTTTCTTCTGTCTGAGTAGCAACAGACAGTTTGACCGCCGATGGTTGGGAATAACTCAAAGGTTTGTAAATTCTACAAGCGCGTGAAAAGACTAACCTTTGGTGGTTGGAAATAACGCAGGCAACTGTTTGCAGACTGCTAATGGTTAGACGTCAAGTTGGCCTGTCACTGGCATTCTGAGCATAAACCGAAAACTTCAACCGTGTGTGATTCAACAGTGAAACCATGCGAGTTGGCAATACCACGGAGCCATTCCTCACTGGGAGGCTCGATTTCTACGGTCTTACCGCAGCGAATACACACCAGATGATGGTGATGCCGGTCGTCGCCACATAGTCGGAACAGTTGCTGACCGTCAAGGCGAATCGTGTCGGCTTGACCTGAATCAGCGAGCGCATTGAGCTGCCGATACACTGTTGCTAAGCCGATACGCACTCCGTTGTTCTCTAATGTACGGTGCAGATCTTGCGCGGAAATGAATTCATCGCAATGGCGTAGAGCGTCACGGATTGCATCTTTTTGTTTTGTTTGCCGTTCGGCCATGCTTCCTCCTTGCCGCACAACTTGCCATTAAACTGCACCTACAACTGACGTGACCAGTGAGTCACAGCAACGATGATTAGAGAAGATCGTCCCAGCAACCTGTGGATTCTAACGCTTCAGCAGTGGTGGCTGGATTGCTGGTCAATACGGTAATATGCCCCATTTTGCGATCGTGTTTAACCGCGGCTTTGCCGTAATCGTGCACATTCCATTCGGGGTGCTCGCCGATGAGTGCACGTGTAGGTTCTACATGTTGGCCGAGAACGTTAACCATCACCGCGGGCGATAACAATTGCGGTTGTGGTAAAGGCCATCCGGCAATACCACGAATATGGGCATCGAACTGGTCAATCGAGCAGGCTTCGATGGTGTAATGACCTGAGTTGTGTGGGCGCGGTGCCAGTTCATTCACCACAACGCGACCGTCAGCGGTAACGAATAATTCGATAGCCAGTGTGCCGGCGAGGCGGAAACCACCGGCCAGTGTGCGTGCCAGCTCATGTGCGCGTTCTGCTACCTCGTTGGGCACGTCGGCCGGGGCGAGTGTCATGTGCAGAATGTTGTGGCGATGCTCATTGCGCACAATTGGGAAAGTTACGTAGTTTTCTCCGTCGCCGCAGACAAGAATTGACGCTTCGAAGGCGAAATCAACGAATCCTTCAAGAATTGACGGGGGAAAATCTGCATCCGGCCACACACGGTTCACATCGTCTGCTGACCGCAGCACGATCTGCCCGTGACCGTCGTAACCACCTTCACAGGTTTTCAAAACTGCCGGATACCCGATATCGTTGAGTGCGTCCGTCAGTTCAGCGTGATTGCTCACTGCACGCCATGGGGCTGTGTCAATGCCATGTTTGTTGATAAAGCTTTTCTCAGCGATGCGGTTCTGTGTAACGCGCAGCAAATCAGTACCCTGCGGTACCGCACATTTGCTGTCGCCAACGCCACGCACTTCATCTAATGCGTCGGCATCAACGTTTTCAAACTCGTAGGTGAGCACGTCGCTACGCTCGGCGAGCTGACGGATAGCAGCCTTATCGTCATAGTCAGCAACGATCTGAAAATCACTAACCTGCGCAGTTGGGCAATCAGGTGTCGGGTCGAGCACTCCAACACGAAAACCCATGTATTTGGCGGACAATGCCATCATGCGACCGAGTTGACCACCACCGACAATACCGATGGTGGCACCAGGCATAAGGCGTGTAATTGCACCGTCTGTTTCGTTAGACAAGCTGGGCATTGGAGTCATTCACCTTGTCTTTGAGTTCTGCACGGTAATCCTGCAAAGCCTGAGCTATACGTTCATCTGTGGTAGACAGCATGCTGACAGCGAGCAGGCCAGCGTTAGTGGCGCCAGAGTTACCGATTGCTGTAGTGGCTACTGGAATACCACCGGGCATCTGCACAATCGACAGCAAGGAATCCAAACCTGACAGTGCATGAGAGCGTACCGGCACACCGATAACTGGCAGCGTAGTTTGTGCGGCTACCATACCGGGTAAGTGTGCAGCGCCTCCTGCTCCCGCAATAATGACTTTAAGACCGTTAGCGCGAGCATTGTGTGAGAATTCAGCCATCAGTTCAGGTGTGCGATGGGCAGAAACTACCTGCTTAATATATGGAACATTGAAGCGGTCCAGTATCTCACAGGCGTGCTTCATTGTTTCCCAGTCGCTTGACGACCCCATAATAACTGCGACTTGTGGCGTTGTGTCTGCCATAAGAACCTCCAGAAAAGGTAACAAACCGTCTCTGCCTGCCGGTAACAGCCAATGCACAGCGTCCGGCGAACACGTTCCACTCTACCGACGGGCAGCGAAGAACACCGCCGATTATTGCGGTAAATGGTTTATTGGTTCACGCAATAAGAAACATGCTAAAGGGCTTAGCAGCTACTAAACCGCGGACGTGTCGGTTTGGTTATCCAACATCCAGATTGTGCGTTCTGCACCATATGCGTAGGAGCTTGGCGTATGCGGACTGACGCCACTCAACGCGCGATTTATCGCCTCAGTTTTACCTGCTTTGGTGGTTACCACCCACACTTGGCGGCAGCGGTGGATAAACGGCACTGTTAGGCTGACGCGCAATGGTGGCATCTTAGGTGAGTTGATAACACCAGCAGCAAGCTGATTCTTGTCATCAATGAGTACTTCCGCACGGTCGGGGAACAGCGAAGCACAATGTCCATCCGGCCCCACACCAAAAATACCGATATCAAAGCTACCGTCAGAGCCAAGATTATCGACAATTTCTTGCTGGTATGAGACTGCTGCTTGATCGACAATCGCCTGATTTGTTGCGTCATCAGCACTATCGGCCTGTTCGCGAGTGCGTTCGTCAGCTGGCATCTCGTGAATATTTTCTTCTGGTAGCAATCCGCGTTCAACAAGACTGCCAAACCATGCGTCACGTGCCTGCTTGGCGTTACGATCGGCATCGTTGACTTGTACAAAACGTTCATCACCCCACCACAGGTGAACACGAGACCAATCCACGGCGTTCTCCAAGGGGTTGCCGTGGATAACAGCCAGCATCGCGATACCGTCACGCCCGCCATTGAGTGATATATCTACACGGTCCTTTACTGCCAGCAGATCAGATAATGCCAGCAGCATACGCGTGCCAGCAGCGTGATGTAGGGTATTGCGATCGGGGTAAGTGACAACAACGCGATTCGCTATTGGATCGGCAGTATTGTTAACCTTTGTTGCCATTAACAGTCCTTTCTGTGTATTGCCCAGTAGCAGCCCAGAGCGGTGCAGCGTTGCACAGAGCATCGCCGCTGGGTAGCGAGTATCGTCGCTACACCACTATGCGCGCCGATTATGCGTGATCGACAAGCGTCCACCCATGCTGGATGACTTCGGCATACACCTCATCGGGGTTCAGACGGCGCAATTCCTCGTTAAGACAGTCTTCAGTGGTACGCATCGGCATGGGCATGGTTTGTGCAGACTCCCCCGGCATGGTGACTGAGATGCGCTTATCTTCACGATGCAAACCGAATTCACCGTGTTCGCAGGTGAACGTTACATCATCCACGCCAATCACACCGCTTATGTGATTGATAATCACTGGCACATCAAGTCGCAGCGCCAGCCACGCGCCCAACAAATCAACCGAGAGATGATGATCTTCACCAGTCACTGTTACCGAAGTAATCGGACTAGCAGGTGACTGTTCCAACAGCGAAGCGATAGTGGCACGCCACTTGGTTAGCCGCGTCCATGCCAGATCAACGTCTTTCTCGTTGAAATGTGCGCGCAATGCGGTAAACGCCGCTTCAGGATTAGGTGCTCGCATCGCATCTGTGATGCGGCTGGAGGCCATCATGCCAATCGGATCTGCCGACGGATTTTCCGGTGCTCGTGTGGGCCACCACGCAACAACCGGTACATCGGGTACCAGCAGCGGAATAACAAGCGTGTCTAGATGTCGTGTCAGACCTCCGGTTGGCCGTAAAACAATAATCTCGCCAGCACCAGCGTCAGCACCAAAACGGATTTGTGCGTCAAGAGTGGAGTCGTCGCCGGCTTCTCGGCCTTCACAAACAATGGCAATCACACGGCATGGATGCTCACGACTGGCGGAGTTGGCAATAGCCAGCGACTCTTCAAGATTTGCTGAATCTGTACATACCAGAAGAGTGAGCACACGACCGATAGCCGCTTCACCACGGTCTTTGTGCAGTTTGTCGATTTGATCAGCAATGGTTGATGTGCTGGTATGAGGCAGTTCTACAATCATGGCATCCTCCAATGATGGCCGTCTCGGGCAAGCATCTCATCGGCTTCTGTCGGCCCCCATGTGCCCGCACGGTAGGGTTGCGGCTGGCCAAGTGTTGACCAGTATTCCTCTATCGGGTCAAGAATCTTCCACGACAAATCAACTTCTTCTGTGGTGGGGAACAGTGGCGGTTCACCAAGCATCACGTCAAGAATGAGCCGTTCGTATGCTTCTGGTGACGACTCTGTGAATGAATGACCATAGCTGAAGTCCATATTCACGTCGCGCACTTCCATCGCTGCACCAGGGACTTTAGCTCCGAACCGGAGCGTCACACCTTCATCGGGCTGTACGCGAATTACCACAGCATTGGCACCAAGTTCTTTAGTCGCTGTTGTTTCAAACGGTAGATGTGGTGCACGTTTGAAAACAACAGCGATTTCGGTAACACGCTTACCAAGGCGCTTACCGGTGCGCAGATAGAACGGTACCCCAGCCCAGCGGCGCGTGTCGACGTCCAGCCGGATTGCCGCATAAGTTTCGGTGGTAGATGCCGGGTCGATTCCGCGTTCTTCAAGGTAGCCAACGACTTTCTCGGCGCCTTGCCACCCGGCTGAGTACTGGCCGCGAGCCGTATGTGCGGCAATATCTTTGGGCAACCGTACAGCAGAAAGCACTTTGGTTTTCTCAGCGATTAAGTCCTCAGCAGCAAAGGAAACAGGCTCTTCCATGGCTGTCAGCGCCATTAGCTGGAGTAAGTGATTCTGAATCACGTCTCGGGCTGCACCAATGCCATCGTAGTAGCCGGCGCGTCCGCCGATGCCAAGATCTTCAGCCATCGTGATTTGCACGTGACTGACGTAATTGGCGTTCCAAATCGGCTCAAACATTGTGTTCGCAAAACGTAATGCCAGCAGGTTCTGTACTGTTTCCTTGCCGAGATAGTGGTCGATGCGGAACACTGACTGTGGTTCGAATACTTCCGCAACCACGCGGTCGAGTTCTCGCGCACTGGCAAGGTCGTGTCCGAAAGGTTTTTCGATAATGACTCGACGCCAGGCGTTTTCATCAGAACGAGCGAGGCCACAGGTGGCCAACTGATGAGAGACGAGCGGGAATTCACGCGGCGGCACAGACATGTAGAACGCATGGTTGCCACACGTACCGCGAACACGGTCAAGTTCACATACTGTTTCCGACAAGCGGGTAAAAGCGTCTGCATCATCAAAAGTGCCAGTAACAAAGCGCATACCACCGCAGAGCTGTTGGAACGTGTCTTCATTGAATGGCGTACGGCAGTGGGCACGCACGTTCTCTTCAACGAATTGTGCGAATTGTTCGTCACTCCATTGGCGGCGACCAAAACCAACAAGGCCAAAACTGGCAGGTAATAAACCGCGGTTGGCTAAATCGTAGACAGCTGGTAGCAGTTTTCTTTTGGATAAATCGCCGGTAACACCGAAAATCACCAGCGAGCAAGGACCCGCGATGCGTGGTAAACGCAAGTCACGCGGATCACGCAAGGGGTTAACCCACGTCTGCTGCCGGGAATCGGCTGGGGACGAGGATGTCGACTGTGACATGTCAAATCCTTCACTTCTCTATATATGGCTAAACATGTGTGCCCACGTTGTAGCTCATGTTGTGTTGCGTAAAAGCACGTGAAAATAACGGCGGGGCATCGCTACCCCGCCGTTGACTATCAGGATTGCCTAACTTCTGCACGGCCTTCTTCAGCCCACAGCGTGTGGAACACACCGGGTTCATCAACACGACCGTAGGTGTGAGCACCAAAGTAGTCGCGCTGTGCTTGAATCAGGGCAGCAGGCAGGCGGCTCGAACGCAGGCCGTCATAGTAGGCCAGTGACGAGGAGAACACCGGCACCGGGATACCCGCTTCTGCGGCGCGGGCAACAACGCGGCGCCACGAATCTTGAGCACTTTCAACAGCAGCTTTGAAGAACGGGTCAAACAACAGCGAGCCGGGCTTAGTGTCTCCACTGTAAGCGTCGGCAATACGGTTGAGGAATTTGGCGCGGATAATGCAGCCGCCACGCCAAATTTTAGCAACAGCACCAAGGTCGATCGTCCATCCGTATTCGGCGGCAGCCTGCTCGATTTCGTTAAAACCTTGCGCGTAGGCAACAATCTTCGACGCGTACAGTGCTTGACGCACATCGTCAACAAAGGCGGTACGCTGCTCAAGGTCAGCAGCAATAGATGCCAGAGCCTTTGACGCTTCCGGGCCAGCCATATCCACCGTTTGTGCTTCAGCGCGCAGGTCAGCTTGTGACGACAGGCCACGGGCAAATACGGCTTCACCAATACCAGTGACAGGTACGCCCAATGACAATGCAGTTTGCACAGTCCACGTGCCGGTGCCCTTCATGCCGGCCTGGTCAACAACGACGTCAACAAATGGTTTGCCGGTTTTTCCGTCAGCTTGTCGCAGAATATCAGCGGTTATTTCAATAAGGTATGAGTCGAGGTCACCCTGATTCCATGCGGCGAACACGTCGGCTAGTTCGTCCATGCTCATACCCAGTCCACGACGCAGCAAATCGTAGCTTTCAGCAATCAGCTGCATATCTGAGTATTCGATGCCGTTATGCACCATTTTGACGAAATGTCCGGCACCGTCAGAACCGATATGCGTGACGCATGGTTCACCTTCAGCCTGTGCGGAAATCTGACGAAGAATTGGCCCAAGTGTCTTCCATGATTCTTCAGTACCACCCGGCATCATTGACGGGCCTTTCAGTGCGCCTTCTTCACCGCCGGAAACACCGCAGCCGACAAAGTGCAGACCGCGTGCGCGAATAGCTTTCTCACGACGGATGGTGTCTTGATAGTAGGCATTGCCAGCGTCAACAATAATGTCGCCGGGGTCCATAAGGTCAGCGAGCGCGTTAATCATCGCGTCTGTCGGTTCACCAGCTTTGACCATAATGATGGCTGTGCGCGGCCTGGTTAGGCTGGCCACAAACTCCTCGAGAGATGAGGCAGGAATAAACGTCCCCTCGTGACCGTGATCACGCATCAGCGTCTCGGTTCGTAAGACGCTGCGGTTATAAACTGCCACTGTATTTCCGTGATGGGCGAGATTCCGCGCTAGGCTCGCTCCCATTGCTGCTAAACCAACAACGCCAATGTTCGCTTGAGCACCTTCCGGGACGCTGTTCTGTTCTGCCATACATTTCCGCCTTTCACCATTGATGAGGTTGCCGGACCGGCCTGATACAAAGCATGAAAGTACAAAAAGTACAACGCTTTGTTCACCCGTATGGTATCGCACGATTGTTGTTAAGTGCACAGAAATAGCCAGATTCGGTGGTGTTTGACGCTTTATATGGTGAGTTTGAACGCGTTCGAGAACATTGAATGTGATACATCTCACATTTGAAGTGTTCAGTATTTGTTCACCTGTAGTTCGTCATACATCCCCCGTCGGCTTACTCAACGGCGTTACCTTTCTGACTACTGCTCAGTCGAGCGGATTGTCACAGGAGAAGTGTCGCAGGAGAAGAATGTGCAAACTTCTACGGGGATTAGAGAACGTATTGACCACATCTATCAATCACTGCGGCCAGCGGAACGTGCTGTTGCACAATATGTGCGAGACCACCCCGACGACACTGCTGGACTGACGGTTGGCACATTGGCCGTTCTGTGCCATGTCAGCGAACCCACGGTTATTCGTTTTTCTCGCAAACTTGGGTTTAGTGGATATCGCGAACTACGATATGCGTTACAGCATCCGCAAACAAAAAGACAAACAACCTTTGACCCGCTTGCAGAATGCGACCTCAACCCGTGGAATACTCCAGAGGATGTCCCCGACAAAGTAGTTGGCAACGCCACACTATTGCTTAATAATTTGCTCAATTCACTTAACCGCAAAGACTTTCACACAGCAGTTGAATTCATCGCCCATGCGCGGCTTGTAGACATTATTGGAGCAGGATGTTCACTGGCTCCAGCAACGGACTTATGTGTCAAACTGAATTATTTAGGACTGTTATGCCGTCTGAATAGTCAAAGCTCTATACAGCGGATTGCAACTGCGAATCTGACTGATAACGACGTTGTTGTCGCTTTCTCGTATTCTGGAGGGTCTGCCGATACGGTGGAAGCATTGCGATTGGCGCAATCTCGTGGGGCACGCACCATTGCTGTTACTGCAACTGCTGGTTCGCCGATTCTTGCATGGGCAGATACTGCCCTGCTTGTCGGCACAACCACCACCACTATTGATGGTCATAGCGCCATGTATTCACATATGGCATATACAGCAGTTGTAGACATGCTGTATATGGGTGTGATTCTTAGTGATTATGGACGTTTTTCTACCGAGCTTGACCGTTCTCAACAATGAGATCACCCAGCCGGGTCTGTTGATACTGCCCAACAGACCTGGCTGGGTGCTGTAATTATGCTGGTGTGCTATTCGACTGGCGATGTGTCAATTCACACAGTGTGACTAGTACAAAGCCCAGTCCAAGAGCATACGCGGCAGTGAATATGTCAGTTCACGCAGTGTGATTAGTTCAACACGGTGGTCACAACGGTTGTACGATCAGGCGAGCGCTGCGGCGAAGAACTTATCAATCTCGTCGAACGGAATACGATCGGTGCGATCATACAGGTCGATATGTTCAGCGTCGTCTACAACAACCATCTTTTTGGGCTCTTTGGCTGCGGCGAACGCGTCGTCACTGTAGAAACGTGAATGGGCACGATCACCAACAATGAACATAATTGGGCGCGGTGAGATCTCGTCAATATGGTCAAGAATGTTGAAATTCATGAACGCCAGATTGCTGGTGGTAGTGAAACCGCCGCGCGCATTCGGATGATGGCCACGCTGAAGCGCATAGAACCGGAACCATTCAGCATTGGGTTCTTCCAGATCGGCA
This sequence comes from uncultured Bifidobacterium sp., assembly GCA_964417995.1. Lineage (GTDB taxonomy): Bacteria > Actinomycetota > Actinomycetes > Actinomycetales > Bifidobacteriaceae > Bifidobacterium. The sequence goes on along the minus strand of CAYQJZ010000001.1, from coordinate 64,509 downwards.
GGCACTTCATCAATAGGCTCTTCAGGGAAAAATGGCACATATTCCGGATAACCATTTTCAGCGTCCACCCAGCGTTGGCGCGACATCTGGTCTTTTGCGGCGGCAACAGCATCAGCATCCATGCCCAAACGTGCAGCAACGGTCATGTCGTACATCGATGCAGTGGCAACGGCTTTGATGCGCGTATCCATTGCTGCGGCTGATAGTGCAAAACCACCGGAACCGCAAATACCGAGCGCACCGATGCGTTCACGGTCAACAAAATCTTGCAAACCGAGGTAGTCAACACCTGCGCTGAAGTTCTCAGTGAACATATCCGGCGACGACACATTGCGCGGGAATCCTTCTGATTCGCCCATATAGCAGGGGTCGAAGGTGAGCACTACGTAACCGCGTTGAGCAAGTTCATTGGCATAAACGCACGGCCCCTGCTCTTTAACACCACCATATGGTCCGCCGATAATAATTGCCGGATGCTTAACTGTGGTGTCACAATCCTTGGCTGTGTACAGGTCACCGGCCAGATGTAGTCCGTATCGATTCGGGTAGAAAACGTGTCGACGAGACACGTTCTCGCTCAAGGGTGCAATGTAATGATTTTCAGCTACCACCATCATGGTTGTGTCCTTTCGATTTCTGAAGGAAGGTGTAGCATGATGCTAAAACCTGAAGTAAGCTTTAGGTCAAGATGGAGTCGGCGAGTCGCGTGTCGTTATGTATGGCAATACGAACACCGTAACGATGAAAACCCAGCTTTGTAGGCAGAAGACTGAACACTGGCAACGCAGATGTGAAATATCAGCAGTGTTGGCACACAACGTGCGACCGCACCCAACAAATAAAACAAGGGAAAACCCGTCAAGAGTCCAGCTCTGTCCAAGATAGGGTTACATCCAACAAATGAAAAAGAGAAACCATCCGGTCAATCGCCCGCCTACTGCGTCGGGGTTACGCCCAACGAATAAGGAAGAGAAGTAAACCATGTATTACACAATTGGCGAAGTAGCTCACGCTACTGGTATTGCGATCTCTACACTGCGTTATTACGACCGTGAAGGCATGTTCCCTACCATTCAACGCTCGTCGGGAGGCATTCGCGTATTCTCCGACACCGAATTAAGCACATTGAAAGTTATTGAATGCCTGAAAAATACAGGCATGTCTATCAAAGACATTAAAGAGTTCCTCAAATGGTGTCAGCAGGGTGACGCCACGTTACCGCAGCGTCGCACGATGTTCCACGATCGTCTTACTGAAGTAGAGCGGCAGATTGACGAGTTGAACGATACGAGGAATTTGTTGCGATACAAATGCTGGTATTACGACACAGCCGTTGAAGCTGGCACTGAGGATGCTGTACGTGACCTTCCCGACGATGATATTCCAGAAGATCTGCGCAACCACCGCTTATAGTCCTACCGATTACAGCCAACCTCGGTGCTTGTAAAACCCATTATTGACAAACCCTATATTGTTGAACGCCTGGCTGCGACCGTATAGCTCACCGAGGTCGTCAAAACATCCAAAGCCGTAAAAGCTGCTCGCGCCCTGTTGCTTATACACCCACCAATGCACATCACCCAATGTCGTTACCAAAAACACGCGCTTGTAAGTCTTTGCGAGCGGTTTCCATCTGCGTGATTTGACCAAGTAAAGTAATTTTTTCTTCACCATCGTTAAGTTGCGCCATACGACGTTTGGCCGCACCGATACGCCGCATATACCCCATATCAAGCAGCCGAGCCAGCAGCTCAGAAGCGAAACGGCGTTCAGCTTCTGTTGCCGGTCGCAGTTGTACAGGTGCCGTACCGTCCGGCGATATACCACCGTTGTTATAAGGGGTATCGTCGCCGCGGTCCGAGGCAGGTAATGGCAATGGCATCACCGCTAACTCATTGATAACCGGTTCAAGTAGCGGCCCGCCTGCTTTGGTCAGATTATGCATCCATAATCCTTGCGGAGTGTCCACACTCGGCAGACCACCCGCAGCAGACACGGCTTGGAATAACGACCTGAAGACGGGGGTAATAAAACTGGTAATTGTCAGTTGTGCAAACCAGTTTGAATCAATGGCTCTCGGTACTTGAATCAGCGTAGACATAAACTGCTGTTCACAAATAAACACAGCATCGTCAATTTTGTGATACGTCTGTTCAGCAGCATCTCGCCGTTCCAGTTCTCGCCGTGCTGACAGATTGGCATATCGATTGTTGAGTTCGTTGCGTTGTGTGTCACTGCCACCATCATGGGCAGCGAATCGTTGACGGGGAGCGTACGCATCGTCGTCGCGAACTTTGAGCTGTCGGCGTACAGTCTGTACTTCTCTCTGCATTACGTCGAGATCAATGCCAATATGGCGAGCGGATTTGCGGGTGTACGCATCGTGCAGGGAATAGTCGCGAATTTGCGCAATAAGTGGTGCTACGGCTTTTACAGCACCCATCTGACCAGTGGTGTATTGAGTGTCAAAGCGGTCTATCGATGCTTCGATCACAAAGTCATACAGCGGTTTAACATCCTTTTCAATAAGTGATCGTACTGCTTCATTGCCGCGTTCAATACGTAGATCACAGGGGTCAAGATTGTCGTCTGCTACAGCCACAAATGTCTGTGTTAAAAATGCTGAGTCTAATTGGAAGGCGTGTAATGCTGCTTTCTGACCAGCGGCGTCACCGTCGAAAGTGAAAACGATACGCGAGCTCAGCGTTTGCCCTTTCACTTTCTGCGGACCAGTCAGCTGAATCGCCCCCAATGAGTCGTCAACAATAAGTCGGCGTACAATTTTGGCGTGTTCAGCACCAAACGCCGTACCACATGTTGCTACTGCAGTGTCAATACCCGCCAAGTGGCAGGCCATAACATCTGTGTATCCTTCAACAATCACCACTTGGCGTTTTTTGACAATGCTTGATTTGGCTAAATCGATGCCATACAGCACTTGATTCTTGTGGTAAAGCTGCGTATCGGGGGTGTTGATGTATTTAGCGGCAATGGTGTCGTCATCATACAGTTTGCGAGCGCCAAAGCCGAGGGTACGTCCTGTGGAATCGCGGATAGGCCATGTGACGCGGCCGCGGAAGTAGTCGTAGATGCCGCGCTGGCCTTGCCGTGCCAGTCCTGCATCGAGCATCTCCTGCTGAGTAAAACCTTTTTTGGCCAGGTGGCGTACAAGATTATCCCAGCCTTGTGGCGCGTATCCGCATCCGAAGCGTTCGCAGTCAGCCTGGCTGAAGTTACGCCCGCCGAGCAGTTTACGTGCGGCAAGCGCTTCTTTGCTCATGATTTGTGAGACAAAAAAGCGTTGTGCTTCTTCGTTGGCTTCTAACAGTCGGCTACGTTTTGACCCGGCGTGTTCGTCTTTGCGTGTTCCTGCCTCGTAATGCAGTTCGATATGGTAACGGTCGGCAAGCAGTTCTACTGCTTCACGAAAGTCAATGTTTTCGCATTGTTCAATGTACCCAAAAACGTCGCCGCCTAAACCGCAGCCGAAGCAGTGCCATACGCCGAGGGATGGGCGTACAGAGAAGCTAGGGGTTTTTTCGTCATGGAAGGGGCATAAACCCATATAAGTGCCGGTTCCTGAAGGTTTGAGTGTGACGGACGCGGATACGATGTCGTACAGGTCCGCTGCTGCACGCACCTTTTCCACGTCTTCCTTATGGATCATTCCGGGCATACGTTCAGATTACCGCGCCACTATGGCATATTTTCTGCAATATCCAGTTAGCAGAGAATTGAGTGCAGAGCGAGGGCGGAGTTGTCGGTAAGACTGGCGACCTGGTCAACAGCGACGCGCAGACGTTCATCGTCGTTGGTGGCTTCGTTCCAGTCTTGAAGAAATACTGATTCAAGTGCGTCACTGGGCGTTGGCGAGTCGGCCATTAGTACGTCTATCAAATCTTCAACGATGCTGAGTTCCTCGTGATGGAATGGCTCGTGTTCGCGCGGTGCCATCACAAAATACACGGCAATGCCTTTCAACGCGAGAATCTCGTATTCGGTGTTTTGTGGAATGATCAGGTTTGCCGAATACCGAGATAATGGACCGGCACCGTAGGTGGCGCGGGTTTCGCGTTCTACGGACCATGCAAAACGGCCGATAAGCGCACTCGTGATGTTTTTCAACTGAGCAAGAGCTTGTCGGGAACCATTGAAATGCACAGGGAATAAATGGTCGCGTTGTAAGCGTTCAAAGGCGGCAAGTAAGAGATCAGCTTGCCATTGATCGCCATACCATTGGCGTGTGGATTCAACAATGCGATCAATCATGCGATGGTCGGCGAGTACGAGAGGATTGAAAGCACCGGTGGCGATGGCGTCTTCAACATCGTGCACTGAGTAAGCAATGTCGTCGGCAAGATCCATGACTTGGCATTCCATCGGTGTTGCATCTGCGGGAGCGTCACGTTTTAGCCAACGAAATACTTCTTCGTCATCAGGGTAGACACAGAATTTAACGTGTTGATGTTGACTGTTCTGCGACCGGGCGATTGCTTCGTTATATGTCCACGGATATTTAATGGTGGCGTCAAGGGAAGCACGTGTGAGATTAACTCCAGCAGGGCGACCATCCTCGTGAACAATTTTCGGTTCGAGGCGAGTAAGCAACCGTAAAGTTTGCGCATTACCTTCAAACCCTCCAATACCGCTGGCAATGGTGGCGAGTGCTTTCTCACCATTGTGGCCGAAAGGAGGATGGCCAAGGTCGTGGGCCAGGCACGCACAGTCAACAACATCAGGATCGCAGCCGAGCATGGCGGCAATTTGTCGGCCAATTTGAGCGACTTCTATCGTATGAGTGAGCCGAGTGCGAGCAAAATCATCGGTTCCAGCAACCAATACCTGGCTTTTGGCGCCAAGCCGACGGAGTGCTGATGAGTGGATGAGTCGTGCACGGTCTCGTTCAAAGGCGGTGCGAGTTCGAGATTTAGGGGGTTCTTGAGCCCAACGTTCTTCGTCAAACGCGGTATAGCCCTCACGTTCGGGAAGTCTTTCCCCTTGCAGTGTTGCTAACCCCTGTACCATCTCACCACCCGCTTTATACGTACTCTCTATGTCTGCTGCTGCCCCACTAACTTTAATGGGGATGTGTCCATACCACATCCCCATCTGCAGTGCACCCTGGCCTGTCAGTTTACTGTCGCGGTATCACTGACCTGCATAGACTTATTGCATACTACGTAGTACCCGCTGTGTATTACCACGAACACGTATGAGACGCGAACTGCAGTATGGTGTTGCGCCAGTCAAACACTAACCGAGTAATTCATCGGTTGTAGTGATCTCAATAAGCGGAGAGAACAGGCGCATGGTGTTCACAGCGAGTTCCTGATTCTCGGGGGTGCTGCCGGCACACGCGTCGGTAACTACGCGTACACGAACACCCGCATCTGCTGCAGCGAGAGCAGTTAATAATACGCAGCAGTCGGTGGCCACTCCGCATATAGCGATTTTTGTGGCACCGCCGATAGCATCAGCAAGTTCAGGACACCATTTACCGAAGGTTGTTCGACTGATAACAGGGTGTCCTTCAGCAAGGTCGGCAGTTTCGTCGGTGAAGTCGTACATCGGATCGTCAGGGGCTACAAGGAATTGTGGCCATCCTTTGAAATACTCCACCCAGGCGTCTTGTGGGGTGTCGGGGGCAATATAGCGTGTGTATGCCACGCGGTCGCCGTAGGCCGTAGCGAGTCTGGTGAATGGTTCGTCAGTGGCATAGTAAGTACCGTCGGCGCAGGCCCATTCAGACCAGTCGCTTTGAGCAAATACTTTTTGCCGGTCGATAACCACTAACCATTCGTCAGTATCGATCATTGTTTGCTCCTTCACTGACCGGCAGCTTTTCTTGACGAGCAATATCACTGCGTTGGAAAATCATTGCTCCAACAAAACCAACAACTAATGCCACTAACACGCCGAGGTTCGCAGAAGCCCATACGCCGTCTTTTCCTCCGAATAATGCGAGGAAGTAGCCTTGCCAAGTCAACCAGCCGGCAGAGGTGTTCACCACCAGCCCCCAGCCGAGAATAGTGCCGACGGCGAGAATTGCCAGTGCTTTAATATTCCATGTGCCGTAGCGACCGCTTGGGTTGTAGAGGTCGACGGTATCGTAGTCACGTTTGCGCATCACAACGTCAGCAACAAACATGCCAGCCCATACGGCCATTGGCACACCTAATGTGGTCAGGAAGCCCTGGAATGGTCCAATGAACGTGTCGGAGAAGAATGTCACGTAAACCACGCCTACTACGGTGAGCACGGCAGTGAGTGCGGCTGCTAGTGTACGCGGCATTTTTATACCGAACGACAGCAACGCTAATCCGTTTGAATAGTTATCCATAATCGCGCCAGATATCAGACCCAGCACAGCCACAATAGTGAACGGTACAAGATACCATGTTGGCAGAATTGAGGCCATGGCACCTACCGGATCAAGACCGACTTGTTCAGACAAATCAGCGTTTGATACAGCAAGAAGCAGACCATAGAAGATCAGGAAGACGTTGGCAATTGAGGCACCAAAAGTTGTCCAGCCGATAATGCCGGTATTCGAGGCTTTACGCGGCAGATAACGTGAATAATCAGCGGCAATATTTACCCATCCAAGACCAAAACCGGTCATCACAAAAAAGCAGCAGCCTAATACTGCGGGGAAGCTGCCTGATTCAGCGGAGCCGATAGCTGAGAAATCAATATTGCCCCAGCCGAGAATAAAGAATCCGATGGTAACAATGCCGGTAATAATCGTGATGACTTGTTGACATTTCATGATCAGGTCGTAGCCAAAAATACCCGCAATAACAACCAGTCCTACCACAATAATGGTGGAGATAATTTTGGGACCAGTGCCACTACCCCACCCCAGTGATTCAATGGTAGACGACATCGCTAACACTGCCGTGGTGGTTAGTGAAATCTCCCAACCCAATGTAGCGATCCATGACATTGCCGATGGTATTTTCGCGCCTTCAACGCCAAAAATAGCGCGTGTGAGAACCATAGTTGGTGCGTTACCACGCTTACCGGCAATCGAAATAATACCTACCAGAAGGAATGACACGACTACGCCAATAACAGTGGCTGCCGTGGCCTGCCAAAAGGAAATACCGAATCCTAACGCCCACGCGCCGTACGACATTGCCAGCACTGAAATATTGGCAGCAAACCACGGCCAGAACAGGCTGGACGGTGTGCCTTTACGTTCTGATTCAGAAACGACGTCAATGCCTAACTCTTCAACAGCGAGTGCAGTTCCTTTGTCTTCTCTCTCTGCGGTGCTGCTCATGCCTGCTCCTTAACGAATCAGTGATGATTAACAAGCCATTATGGCGACTGGAGTTGTTCCCCAATTTTTTATCTCATATCGTGAGTCACTATGTGGTCGATCTCCTGACGAGTAGGGCACGTTGCTGGTCCACGTCGTGTAACAGCGATTGCCGCAGCAGCATTGGCCGTGCGTACAGCATCAGCAAGAGTGTTTCCATGGGCAAGGCCGGCGCAGAGCACACCAGTATGGCAGTCTCCAGCACCGTTGGTATCAACTGGTATGACAGGAAATCCGGGAATAAGCATGGCCTGTGGCATAGCGGAAGCACTTGCACTGATATCGCATAACCATGCACCGCCTGATCCGATACGAACAATCAGCGGTGACCCCAATACTGCAGAAAGAGCACAGTACCGTGCAGCACAATCAGCAGCTGATGTACCTGTAGATGGCGTATCAGCAATACCCGCAGACAGTACAGAAAGCTCCGAATCGTTGCTTATTGAGGCTGAAGTATTCTCTAAAGCTGAGGTTTTCTCCGCTGTGTCAACATTTACGCCAAGTCGTGCCGCCAACAGGTCAGCTTCACGTTCGTTGCACGTCCATATAGGGCGATAATCGACCAGTGCTTGCAAGAACCGGTTATCCACGTCGGCTATCACTGGTGACACATCAACGATGGCAGCAAAACAGCGATTGTGAGTTCTCTGAACAAAATCCAATAATGCCTCAGCTGTCTGATGCACCAGCGTGTAGCCGCTGAGATATACCACATCGCCAGGTTGCGGATCAAGATGAGCGAATGCGTCACGTGGAGCGTAAGCTTCAGCCCCTCGCACCGACACAAAGGTACGTTCAGCGTTCGCATCGGTTAATGCTACGCAGAAACCGTTGTCGTCGCTGTCGATACGTGAACCAGTAAACTCGATGCCATCGCTAGCCAAAGCCTGTTCGATCAGTGTGGCCCTCATTCCACGCCCAAGAACGCCAGCATGGCAAGCGGCAACACCCATCTGACGTACAGCATGCAACATGTTGTAGCTGGCGCCAACGCGCATATCAGCATTGTTGGCGAATACATCTTCTCCGGGTCGTGGCACAGCGTCAACATGCATCGCGAGATCAACAATGATCTGACCAAGGCTGATAACAACTGGAGCAACCATCACTCTTGCCTTTGCCACATATCAGCAAGCCGCATATCGATAAGCTGAGCTGCTACGCCATCGATATCTATAGTGTTTACCTGTTCGACCAGCTTGCGGTGTTCTGTTCCAAAAACATCTGGCCCATTGCAGGCTCCGATAATGGCTCCAGCCATGGCAGCAATGGTGTCGGTGTCTCCTCCAACAGATGCAGCCATACACAATGCATCAAAAGGTTCTGCAGCGTGTCTACGGGCGATAGCAAAAGCGGCAGGCACGGATTCGTTAGCTTCTACGCTGGTGCCCACAACATTGCGTAACCACTGACAGAAATCGTCGTCGCTTATATGAGACCCACGGTTTTCTACCCATTCAACAGCCATGCGTGTGCGTGTGAGTACCGAGGCTTTGGCTGACCAGCAGCCAGTTTGTTCACAACTTTCGGTAAATTTCACTGCCCAATGCAATGCGTCAACGAGGCTGGCACCGTTAATACCGTAGCTGACGGCTGACGCAACCACCATAGCCGCATCAATACCTTGCACAGTGTTATGTGTAACAATGCATGATCGCCGCACGGTTGCAGCAAGCTGCTCACCGGGGGTTACTGCAATACCAACGGGTGCAACACGCATTGCACCGCCATTAGTAGTGCCGGTACGTCCAGTGTACTCTGGTGGCACTCCACGGTTCAGGGCTTCTAACGCGGCTTTTGTAGATGGTCCAAGAAGATCAGCGGAACCTTGGGCTTTCATTGCTTCTTCCCACTGGAGAAGATCCTGTGCGTAAGCAAGTATGTCAATATCCGTACCATCGGCGATCAGCCGTCGTGCCAACAGAAATGCCTGGTCCGTGTCGTCGGTGACTTTTCCGGCAGTCCGCCCTGGTGCAATCGGCTGCCAGTCAACCGCATCAACAAAGTCATGAATAGCACCACCGTAGGCTTGTGTGATCTGTTCAGCAGACATGCTTTGTGTTGGCATCCCCAATGCGTCGCCAATTGCCAGACCCGTGAGTGCCCCCTGCGCACGACGCAACATATCAGTATCGGACTGGTTGATAGGGGTTGTCATCGTTTCTCCTCCAAACAACGTAGTCTCCATGCCAGCACAGGCTTTTCTACGAGTTCGCTACCTTATAACGAACAGGCTCACAACACACTCTCAGGGTCAAGCAGTGCTATATCAGCTTCACTGAGTACCTCATGAGCATTGAGATACAGGCGTGGAATGCGCGAACGCAGGCAGGTAAAAATCTCATAGCTGATCGTGTCAGCTGCGCGTGCCCAAT
>CAYQJZ010000001.1:52538-54707 GCA_964417995.1 uncultured Bifidobacterium sp. | reverse complement strand
CTGAACGGTGAATGCCGTCAGCATACCCGATGGGCACAATCGCCGTACTGGTTTCCGCATTCGTTACATAGGTGCGCCCGTATGAGATGCCCTGGTCAGCATGAACGTTCTTCACCGTACCAAGTTGTGCTTGTAATGTCATTGCCGGGCGCAGCCCGTAGCTTAGAGGCGTACCCATTGCAGGATCCGGCTCGTACCCATATAAGCCAATGCCCGGTCGGGTCAATTCAAAATGAATACCAGGGCGCGTTAATGTGGCCGCAGTGTTGGCCAAATGGCGGATTTCTGGCGCAAGACCAGCCTTCTCCATACGCGTAGTGAAGTTGGTAAAAGCGATAATCTGCTTGTCGGTGCAGTCAACAAATTCCGGCACGTCAGGAGCATCGGCCACAGCTAAATGGCTCCATTGACCAACAACCTGTAGAACGCCTTCACGTTGTAACGCAGCAAGCGCAGTTAACGCATCGTCAAAGTTGTTATCAGTAAATCCATTACGACCAAATCCAGAATCAACTTTGACATGTACTCGCGCAGGGCACGCAACCTTGCGAGCAGCTGCAGCAACCGCGTCAATACCGGCAAGAGAACCGACTGAAATATCAATGTCATGAGTGATGAGTTCATCAAGTGGCGCAGTGGGACCGCTATACATCCATGTCAGGATGCGGCAGCGATCAGAGCCAATGCCTGCCTGGCGCAGTTGCAGTGCCTCCCGTGGCTGCGCGGCACCCAGCCATGTAGCGCCACCAACTAATGCGGCCAAAGCCGTTGGAATCAGGCCATGCCCGTAAGCGTCTGCTTTAACAACACCCATCACAGCAGTACCAGAGTTAGCGCCATCGCACACTTCAACCAAATGCCGCATATTGTCTCGTAACGCGGCAAGATCCACAATTGCCTGTGCCGGGTAGTGCTTCAGTGCACGGTCGTAGTTGGCTTTGCCTTGCTCGCTGGAAAATTGCCATTCAGGCGCTGCACTCAATGTCATGGCCCTATTGTGGCGCGCTCATGCGACGAGCAACATTTCGTCACAACATACTGGACGTCATATATGCGGCGACAGTGGCAACAGCTCGTTCAATAACCTCGTCAATATCGCCGTCAATGGGGATTTCTATGCCCTGCTCGCCTGACTGTAGTAGCTCTAATGCGGCAAATTGACTGTTGAGCAGTGTTGCCGGCATAAAATGCCCTTGGCGTGCTGCGAGACGTTCACTGATAAGTTCGCGAGAACCTGACAAGTGCAGAAAATAAACTGGCACATGTTCTCGCAGAACATCACGGTACGCGCGTTTGAGTGCAGAGCAGGACACTACTGTGTTAACGCCTTCACCTTCTTGCTCGTACATCCATGTATTAATGGCTCGTAGCCACGGCCAACGATCGTTGTCGTTCAAGGGACTGCCGGCATGCATTTTGTCAATATTGGTTTGAGGATGAAGGTCGTCGCCTTCTATCATCGTCAAACCTAAGCGGTTATGAATCGCTTCAGCCACTGTGGATTTTCCACATCCCGAGACGCCCATAACCACAATATGTATTGCCATCAGCGCACCGTAACCCCTAACTCACCACTCGTGACGTTGGTATGCAATACGTGTGGTATCGGCTGAACGATCCGACAGTTGAATCAGTCCGCATCGAGCGAATCCGCTGGCTTCCAGCACATGCTGCATGGCTTTGTTATTCGGGTGAGTGTCGGCACGCACATTGCCATAATGTTTCAACGCCCATCGAATACAGTCACGTGCAGCGTGGCGTACCAGACCAGAAGAGGCAATGCGGTGAATTGTCACATAAGCATCGTCGTCAAGCCATGCTCCATCGATGTGAGCGTAGGTTGGGTCTTGGCCTGTGCATAACGCGAATTGCGCAAGAATGCGTTCTTTGTCGTCCTGCCGGTCAACGAGCAGCATGGTGCGGTGGCTGGCGATATCGTCCACCACTGTTTGATGGCGGGGAAAAGTAGTGCCCCATTGGGTAGGGTTGCCGCTACGTGCCATCACTTCGCGAGCGTGAGCGTAGTTGCGTTCAATCTGTGGAAGGTCACGCATGGTGGCATGACGAAACCGTCTTACAGACGTGGTGTCGGTCACTTCTTCTCTCCTCGGTTATCCGTCATATCACTGACCGTTAAATTACCATGTCTTGCCATTCGACGGGCGCGAT
>CAYQJZ010000001.1:37095-52438 GCA_964417995.1 uncultured Bifidobacterium sp. | reverse complement strand
AAGCTGTGATCACGGTAGTTGCCGCAGCTTTCAGCAGTAGTAGCAGGAACATCATCCCAGGCGGCCTCATTCGCAATAAATTCCAGTGACTCTTTGAGCGCACGTGCTACATCCTCAGTGGAATGTTCTCCCCATGTGAGCAGATGAAAACCAGTACGGCATCCAAACGGCGAACAGTCAATATATCCGGGAATACGTTCACGCAGCAGCACAGCAATCGTGTGTTCAATAGTGTGCAGCCCACCAGTAGGAATTGCTGTGTCGTTGGGTTGAACCAAGCGCAGATCGTAATTCGAGATCACATCACCATTCGGACCGGTTTGTGTATCGATATAGCGCACATACGGCGCTTTTACTTTTGTATGATCAAGTTGAAAACTTTCTACAACCGGCTTATTGCCCTCGTTAACCATCACAATCTCCTTTCTGCGCATTGTGCAAAATCATACGAATTCGCCATGCGTTGAACATGTTGGACCATTATTGACATTCATGGCCATTATCTGCCCGCCCATAGTCCTATGCCGAAGTCTTCACTGATTTATTTATTCACTCAACGCGGCATATAAACGCGGTAATTGGCCATGTTTGTAGCATCACAGTCAGCATAAAGGCAGCATACTGGGTCAAGTTTTCTACTGCTCGGCGTATTGCGCAGCGAGTGAATTAGATGATGTGCGGTTAACCACGTCAGCAAATCCTTGCTCAATCATCCACTGGTCGTTGAAAATCTTCGACATATAACCACGCCCAGAATCCGGCAATAACACAACAACAAGCTGATTGTTGTCAAGATTGTGATGGCGCGCATACTGCAACGCTCCAGCAACAGCCATCCCGGACGAACCACCAACAAGTAAGCCTTCTTCACGAGCTAATCGTCGTGTCATTTCAAACGATGCAGTGTCAGATACTGTTTCAATCGCATCTACCACAGATGAGTCGTAAGCGCCTGGCACCATTTCTTTGCCAGCACCTTCAACTTTAAATGGATGCGTATTGCTGGGGTTAGAGAATACAGACCCTTCGGGATCAGCACCCACAATCGTTACCGCACCATCGGTTACTTCTTTGAGATATCGGCCTGTGCCAGAGATAGTACCACCGGTACCAATACCAGCAACAAAATGAGTGATTTGATGATCAGTAGCCTGCCAAATTTCCGGCCCAGTAGTCAGGTAATGACTCAACGGACCGTTAGGATTCTCGTATTGGTTAGGCATGTAGCCACCCGGAATTGATTTAGCCAAATAGCGTGCAACAGAGTAGTACGAACGCGGATCGTCTGGTTCCACATTGCTGGGTGCAACAATTACTTCTGCACCGTACGCAGCAAGCACATCACGTTTGTCTTGCGAGACTTTGTCTTGAACAACAGCAATCATGCGATATCCACGCTGTTGCGCAATTAATGCAAGACCGACGCCAGTATTGCCACTGGTTGGTTCGATAATGACACCACCCGGTTTGAGTTCTCCTGAACGTTCAGCAGCATCAATAATGCGTTCAGCGATACGATCTTTAGACGATCCACCGGGGTTAAAGTATTCAATTTTTACAGCAATAGTGGCACGCACACCGTCAACGACATGATTGAGGCGAACAAGCGGAGTCTTGCCAATAAGTTCGGTGATGTTGTTGTAAATAGTCATTTGGTGTTCTTTCGTGGTCGGTGTTTGTAAATCGGATAGGTGGAGAATTTGCGTGTAACACATTGGAAGCAGTGTGCCCGTACCTCAAACAGGGGAATTCACTCACAATGAATGTGACACACGTCTCAATCGCTCTCAGTTGACAGTGGTGATTCCGTGTCTTTTGGCGATTTTTGTAAGTTCACCACCGGTATTGGCACAGTGATTGGTAATTCCTTGCGCTTTATACTTTGGTGGTTTTACTCACGAATAACCAGCACATCATCACTAATGTTGAGATTGAATCACGTCAAAAATCGCTTGCACAAACAAAACTGTTACGCGAAATTCGTCTTCCCCTGTATTAAGTTATGCGGCATTAACCACATGGCGTGGTTCAATCAGCGACAACAACAGAGGAAATTCATCATGCCTGCAAACATAGCATGACTGTTTGAGTCAAACTCTCAGCCGTCCCACAATATAAACACCGTCAGTCACACTGCGTGGTTACAACAAACCAGTACAAACAAAACAGCGCACGCAATTAGCGGGCTATAGCTCCAATTAACGGGACTCAACCAGCACAGAAAAGGCCCGTCGAATTACGCCCCCTGGCTCTGTTAACCCTTAACTTGACTCTCCCGTAAAAACGCAAAGCGACCCGCACATTGACAGGCCGCTTTGTGTATATGTTCTTATACCTCTTCACTCATGTTCTCTGTGCTCTTTATGCGCTCTATGTGTTTCTCGCGAATACAGATTGCTTCTTATAATCATGAAGCAAATCAATACACGTAGTTTTGCGCATATCGACACTTTCACAGACGTCTTTTCGCTGTTTTAGCGGCTACTTACCACAATGGTTTGTCTGTATCGGTGATACTGGCAAATGGTCCAGGAATCGGAGCAACACCACGGTGAGAACCGAAATAATCACGGTCGAAAACTATATCGCTGCCATCAGGGTTTTCAAACCGCTGTTCAGGTTCAAAAGCGCAACCGAGCACATCGCTGGTCACCATGCCTGTGCAGCTGTCGCCGAGCACATCTTTTATATTGGTTCGCAGCACCGGACGACCACCACACACCTCAACATCCACGTTCACCTGATGCTCAGTATCGACCACGGCGTCAGATTCATGCTTCCACGCTTTAGCACCGTTAAAGTACACGTTGCCGTGCGACCAAACCGGCAGCTTGTGTTCATGTGCAGGAGCCAAACCAGACATGTCAGGAGTGTCGGTATCCATATCGAACATAGCGATCCACTCATCGTAGGTGGGGTAATCATCCATAACATGAGTGCCCACCTCACGATTTTCTTCGTCAGTACCTTCAGTACTATCTCGCAGGGTGACAAATGGTTGAGTCGGCCATTTTTGGACAAAAATGTTGTTGTAGAACCGGTCGTCGCCATGCAGAATTGTCATAAATCCCATGACTTCGGTGCGGTGTGGAATATGGTACGGCGTGTAGCGTGTTCCTGTACCCTCACCGACGCACGTTAGCGAACCACAGATTAAGTTATGCACCATGGCCACACCCTGTGTAGCCATGCGCAATGCCACATCCGACAACAGAATATTGTTATCAATCAACGTTGGGCCGTGACTAACCTCCACGAAGACATCCTGGCTCATCATGCCGCCTTTGAGCTGCTTGGCATATTCTGGCTTCTGGTTGTCATGTAGCAGATTCTGGGTAATACGCGTGCCTTGTGCCTCCCAATCGCACCAGACACCCATTGTGCAGTGGTGGATCCAATTGCGGCGAATGGTTACGTCAATAGCTGCATGCATTTTGATGCCAGCGATTTCTGCACCACCGAGTTCCATCATGTTATTGATGTGATGAATATGATTGTCTTCAATTAACGAGAACACGCCGCCCATACGGCCGATAATGCCACCTTGCTCGCAATGGTGGATGTTGCAACGGCGAATAATGTGCCCACCAACGTTCTCTTTTAACCAGCCGTGATATTGACCGCGGCACACGGCGTCGCGCTCCATTTGTGTTGGGCTTTTAACATGCCGATGCGTGAAGTAGTGATCGTTATCGGGGTCGAGGTATTTGCCCAGAGAGATGCCTGCGCACTTGCTGTTGCTAATATCGCAGTCTTCGATAATCCATCCTTTGGACCAGTGCGGTCCAATCATGCCGTCTTGATATGCAGCAGGCGGAGCCCATGTGGTAGCTGCCTTGCAGATAGTAAATCCGCTCACGGTGATGTAGCCAACACCGGTACGGGATGGCATAAAACATTCACGACGAACGTTGATTTCCACATTCTCAACATTCGGATCTGCACCATGGAAATTGGCGTAAATAACAGTCTGATCGCCGTCTTGTTCGGCGTACCACTTGTAAGTAGACGACTGCGGATCCCATGAGCACTCATACACTTCGCTGCGCAGGCACTCGTCAAGACTGCCAGCCTCGTACAACATACGATCATTGAGATACACCGCACCTGTGTGTTTGGTTTTGCCCGCAAAATACCAGTCGCCGTACACATAGGTGGTGTATGGGTTGTAGTTACCAAAAACAGAGTTGTTTACACGGCACATCCATACGTCGCCGCGATAAGGCTGCCAACTGGTTATTCGCTCAGCACCAGTGATTACTGCTCCACGTGGTTCAGTACTACGGTAGACAATACGAGCGTCTTCAGTGCCCGCATACTGTGGATTGACATATTCGCGATACACACCCGGCGCAACCAGTACCTCATCACCCGGCTGAGCAACACGTGCAGCATCGTTAATATGACGAAACGGCGCTGTTTCTGTACCATCGCCGTCACGTTCCGCAGCAATGTCAACGTAGATTCTCATATTGCCAACCTCCTTGCAGGTATTCATGACGCGACCATGCGCCATATAACAAACAGATATTGTTTCTTGTAACGGTTTACGTCGAATCACCAGCTGAACCAGTGCCACCTATGTGAACTATCTTGTGTGAACCATTCCTGGTCTAACAACAGTCAGAACCGCCAGTTAGACGCAACACGTGATCCAGAATGTCAGAACTCGCAATAAGCCGTTGCAGGAAACCTTTCCGTCCTATTAGTCATTTCGTTTTACATACTCTCATAACGAGAAAGTTGCAGCAAGCTTGACACGTCGAATCATCAGCACTGATTGCATAGCTCCACAAAAATCGACACATTATCTCACACTGTCGAGTAAAAAACTAGTCTTGTTTTTCCTTTTGCTCTTCGTTAGCGTGGACACGACCCGTTCGTATGCAGTCGCATTCACAACGCTCGATCACGAAGGAAGGACCTCCATGACCGACACGCAGACCTCAACAAGTTCCGCCGCATCCACTCGAGGTTTTGCCAAGCTTTCCGTACCCGACCTGATCACCGTCGGCGTGTTCACTGCTGTCTACTTTGTTATGGTCGCGATATGCACATTTGCTTCAGCCCTTCTACTCGCCGGATTCGGCTCGATTCTGTTACCTGCGATGTGTGCCCTGGTTTCCGGCTGCGTTTATATGCTGCTAGTCGCCCGACTCGGTAAGTTCGGCGGCATTACCGTACTGGGCTTGGTAATGGGACTGTTCTTCCTTATCTCAGGGCACTTTCTACTCTCATTCCTTGCCAACATCATCTTCGCTTTTGCTGCCGATGCCATCGCCGCAGTAGGCCAGTACCGCAACAAGATCGTTATTCTCATCAGCTACATCGTGTTCTCGTACGGTTTGACTGGACCGATTCTGCCTTTATGGTTCATGAAGAATGCCTACGTAGCCGCATTAGAAGCCAAGGGCAAAGATTCCACATATATTGATGCCGTGTTCGAGCAAGTCAATACTGGCTCGTTCTGGTTGTCGATGGCAGCAATTCTGGTATGTGCCATCATCGGTGGATGGTTCGGCCAGCGCATGATGCACAAACACTTCGCTAAGGCAGGCATCATTTGAGAAGTATGGAAACACTGACGTCACAACAGATATCTGCCGTTATGCCACAGTCAGCGAATTTCAATAGCTCAGCACGCGCCGAAGAAAAAACAAGCAGCCGTCTTCGTCTCGACCCCAGAACCAAGCTTGTTCTGCTCCTTGAAGCGAATTTGCTGTTATTTTTTCATGTCAATACACCAACAGAAGCGTTGTTAACCGCTATGTTTCTTGTGCCACTGTTTATAGCGGGCAAAATTCGTTTGACTGTGCGATTCATTCTTATCTACGTAGTGCTGCTGATCCTCAGTCTGATCGAAACACCCTCAGAGGGGCAATGGGCGTGGTTGGCGATTGTACCGATGCTTGCCGTGGGTATCCGTATGCTACTACCTTGCCTGATTACCGGCGCCTATGCTTTTACCACCACAACTCCGGGCGAGTTCACAGCAGCTCTGCGACGCATCCATGCACCAGAGGCAGTTGTTATCCCTTGTATTGTGGTGATACGTTTCTTCCCCACACTGCGTGAAGATTATCGGCATATCCGCCAGGCGATGGCTTTGCGCGGTATTCCTTCAGGTCGCGGCTCGTTACTGAGACACCCAGCGCAGTCGTTGGAATATATCATCGTGCCACTGCTGGTGAACGCAACCACCGTGGCGCAGGATTTGTCAGTTGCTGCACTCACCAAAGGATTAGGAAACCCAGGACGTCACACCAGTATGTCCGATATTCGCATGACTGTTCTCGATTGGCTGTATATGATGGCATGCCTGGTTCCTTTCGCGGCGTATTTGGCAGGTGCACTATGACAGCCAACTTTGCATCTTTACACTCCGGTTCTTTGGCTACTGCAGCGCAGTCAAACATCGCCATATGTGTGCAATCCGCAGGTTTTCGTTACCACATTGCCGATTCCACACCCCCTGCACAGGCGAATACCTCAGCACACGCGTCAAGCCCCGCAACAGCATCGACAGCAACACCAACAACATCGTGTAACGCTATCGCTGACATAACTCTTAACATCCGCGACGGCGAATTCGTTGTCCTCTGCGGGCAGAGCGGCTGTGGTAAAACAACCGTCACACGCCTGTGTAACGGGCTAATTCCTGTCTTCTACACCGGAGATCTGACTGGGGCATGCACAGTTTATGGACTGGCTGCAGGCCAAGAACCCATTGAGCAGTATGCGGCCATAGTCGGCAGCGTGTTTCAGAATCCCAAAACCCAGTATTTCAACGCTCTGGTGGTCGACGAGCTGGCGTTTCCCTGTGAGAATGCGGGATGGGAACCAGCAAAAATCCGCGAGCGCGTCACTGAAGTCGCGCAACGTTTTGGTATCAGTCATCTTGTTGACCGCAGTATTTTTCAGTTGTCAGGCGGTGAAAAACAACGTATTGCCGTTGCCTCGGCATGTATGTTGCGTCCGAAGCTTCTTGTACTTGACGAACCGACCAGCAATCTTGACTATGCCGCCATGAATGATTTAACAGCCATGCTGGAGATGATCTCGGCTGACGGTGTGACAATCGTGGTCGCCGAGCATCGGCTTGCCTGGTGTGCAAACATAGCAGATCGGTATGTGCTTATTGAGTCAGGCCGCATTGTTGGTGACTATTCGGCCGCAGACTTTGCTGCCTTACCTGAATCAGTGCGTGAAAATGCGGGACTGCGCACACTGAACATCGCGCCATACCGACGTCGTGTCGCCGATATGGCGAATTGTTGGCCGAATGCAATGTCTCATGAGCACAGGCGAGGTGAAAAGTCAGAAACTCCTCGTCATCCGCAACAGCAACCGGTATTGTCCACGCGTGGCTTGGTTGTTGGATATCGCCAGCACAAACGATTAGCTGACCGTTTGCAACGTAAACAATCTCCCTGCGTTTTCAGCCTGTCAATTCCTGACTGTGATTTATACAGTGGTGAGATTGTTGGTTTGATGGGGCATAACGGTAGTGGCAAATCCACGTTGGTACGTACATTGACCGGTTTGGCAAAACCTCTTGACGGCACAATTTTTTACCGAGGTACGCCTGCACACCCACGATCGTTGATTCGATGCGGATTCCTTGTTATGCAAGACGTGAACTACCAGTTATTCGCTGATTCCGTGCGTGGAGAGCTACTGATTGGCGCTGGCGATACCGTTACGATTCTTGCCGAACATGTTGCTGTTGGCCAGGCTGAACACCTTATCAACGCGCATAACGGAAAATCTGGCAACGGTACTTGTTCGCCAGGCACAAAAGACGGTTCCTCGCAGCAGTCCAGAAAACCCAGTGAGTTGTATGCACATAACAGCGTTTTTTATGACGAAGAAGCGCTTGGCGTACTCGCCGATTGTGATCACATCTTGAACGAGCTTGACCTGAACGATGTAGCAGACCGGCATCCGATGAGTTTGTCTGGCGGGCAGAAGCAGCGCACGGCCATTGCTTCAGCATTGATGTGCGGCAAAGAGATCATTGTGTTAGACGAGCCAACCAGCGGCTTGGACCGACAACATATGCTTAGCGTTGGCATGTTGCTGCGAAGGCTTGCTGACAAAGGCAAAACCGTGCTTGTTGTCACCCACGACGAGGAGTTGGCCGCTCAATGGTGTGATCGCATCCTCGACCTCGACCATATCCCACAAACAACAGCAAAGGCACAATCATGACTGAAGCCACCAATCAGTGCTGCACCTCTGCAACGGGCAGCACATCAACAAGTGATGCCTCAACCAATGCGAATACAGCCAATAACACCACAGCCGAAAATACAACTGTTGATAGCACGGAAGCAGGCAGTACAGCGGTTAAGGTCACAGCAAGCGGAGCAGCAGACAAGGGTAGGAGCATGGATATGTCCGAGAATATGGAGAACTGTTTTAACCCGGCGGAATGGTTCGGAGAGTGGTTCAGTTTTGAACAGCTTATTGACAGCACCGATGCAGCACTAAATCAGGCTTGGTGTGAGGCTGACGCAGCGGCCACAGGCCCCATGGCTACGCATGGCGTTCGCGCGTTCTGGTCTGCTGCTTGCCCTACCACTGGACCGGATAATAAGACGCGTATCAGCAGCTGGACTATCACCCCAAGCGCACACTACACCAATGATGGTTTTGATATGGAATGGACAGCCGAGTCCGGCGAGTCACTCGGCCTTTTTCATTATCGTCTTGCTGACAGTATTGAACATGGTTTAGAAGGTAAGCAGACGCTGATATTCCACGCTGATTGCTCTACTGTATCCAACAACACAACACCTTTTGCATGGCTTATTGCCATTGCTCCGATGCCACCACGCGTTGAATTGCATAACGGTGGCCTACTTAGTCATCTGCATTTTCAATACGCGGCCGACCTTAATACGCTTATCGATCCACACACGGGGAAGCTGAGGAATAACCGTTGGTATGCCACAATGTGTGACGCTTCGGGTACTCTGCTTGACCGGTGCAATATCGTGCGAGCTTTGCACCATCTGCCGTTATGGGATACTCTGCCCGTGTACACATCTGCAGATTCAGCAGATCTGAACAGCAACACTGAAGCGGAATGACAGCACAAGCAGGGAACCTTCAACGCGTCTATCACCAGTGGACGGTGGCTGCATCGATCAAACGACGAGTGTAGTCGCTTCTCGGTGAATTGAGTATGTGCCTGGTCGGACCTTCTTCTTCAATACGCCCGTCGTGCAATACGACGATACGGTCAGCAATATGCTGTACCACGCCCAAATCATGCGAGACAAGAATCAGCGCCATGTCAGGGCGACGTTTGCGAATCGAAGTGAAGGTGTCGAGAATTTGCACACGCGCAGCTACATCAATGGCACTCATCGGTTCGTCAGCCAAAATCACTCGTGGATCGTTAATAATGGCACGTGCTATAGCCACGCGCTGTGCTTGACCGCCAGATAAATCTACGGGATAACGCCCCGCAAACGTTTCCGGGTCGAGACTGACGTCGCGTAAAGCTTCGGCAACGCGGTGCGATACCTCGTCACGAGACATGTTGTGATGCCTTAGTCGCAGCGGCTCGCCAACTGAACGTGCAACTGTCCAGCGGGGATTCAGCGAGGAGAACGGGTCTTGAAACACCAGCCCAGATTCACGCCGCAGCGCCTCATATCCGGGTGCACGGCGACCAGCTGTAACATCTTTACCGCAGTATGTAACTGTGCCGCTACTTGCAGGCAATAGTCCCAGCACAATACGGGTGAGCGTCGACTTGCCTGAGCCAGACCCGCCAATCACTGCTACACATTGACCAGCACATACGTTAATTGACACGTCAGTAAGTGCCTGTCGACGCTTGTTGCGACGGCCGAAGGTTTTACTGATATGGTCGCCTGTTAAAAGCACGTCACTCATCGTTCTCTCCCGTGACGATGTTGTGCATCTTCACTGATGCTCAGTTCACTGTTGCTATTAGTTCTCATGTGACCAGCAGTGTTGTGAACAGCAGTACTGTTAGCATTGCTATGCCCGCCATTATTGACTACACCATTGGTATTATTTGGCACGTCAGATGAACTGTAAGAGTCCAGTGACAGTGTGCGGGCAGCCGTAACCAGCTGTGCGGTACGTGCATCATGAGGATGTGCTAACACGTCAGCAGTTGTTCCCGATTCAATGATTTTTCCTGCATCAAGCACAGCACAACGTGTGGTAGCGCGTGCGAGCACGGAAAAATCGTGCGTAATAAATAGCATTGATGCTCCAGCATCGTCTACCAAAGAGACCAGCAGGTCAACAATCTGCCGCTGAGTGATTGAATCAAGCGCAGTTGTTGGTTCGTCGGCAATAATGAATCGCGGAGAAGTAATCAATGCTGTAGCAATCCCCACACGTTGACGCTGCCCGCCAGACAACTCATGTGGATACTGTGAGGCTACATGCACTGGCAAACCGACTTTAGCCAACATAGCGCTCACGCGTTCAGCACGTTCAGCGCGAGACAAATCGTAATGGAGTCGCAACGGCAACGCCACCTGTTGGGCAACGGTGAGCACGGGATTCAATGATGATCCCGGGTTTTGAAACACCATGCCCGTATACCGGCCACGCAAGTCAGCTAGCGTGTGTTCAGAGGCGCCAACAACCTCAGTACCATCCAACACAATTGAACCAGCAACATGTGCTTCTACAGGCAATAAGCCAAGTATTGCCCGTGTAATCATTGATTTACCTGAGCCGGATGAACCAACCAGGCCTACGCGTTCACCATCGCCAATTGTTAGATCGATATCGTGCACAATGTCATGTCCGCCGATTGACACTTGCAAACCTTGAATATCCACGCTCATCAGGCACCTTCCGTTTCTTCACCGACTTCGGGCACTGCTTCACCTGACTTAGCTGACGATATTGATGTAACTGGTGGCGAGACCTTGCTACCCACCGCCGTTTTTATTGCAGCACTGGCAGAAAGCTGACGTAATGCAGGATTTGCCACTGGATCGATGGCATCGCGCAGCATATCCCCCATTAAATTCAGCGCTATCACTACTACCGTCACCACTAATCCAGGCCAAAGCACAGTAAGCGGATACACACTAATAAATCGCACAGTTGTCGATAACGAATGACCCCAACTTGGTGTGCCCGTTGGTACACCCACACCCAAATAGGTTAAACCAGCCTCAGCCAGCACGGCAGTACCCGCCGATAAAGAGAGCTGTACAAGCATTACCGGCAGAATATTGGGAACAATATGACTAAAAAACACGCGTATTCCTGACGCACCGTTCGACACCGCAGATTCCACATACGACGACTGTGCCGCGAGCATTGCCTGTGGACGTGCTACACGTGCCAGGTTAAGTCCATAACCCAAACCACAGGCCACCACAATCACTGTTATCGATGCTCCTAGCGGCACTGCCAAAATTAACGCGAGCAGAACTGTGGGAATTGAAATCAACGCGTCCACAGCCACTACTGACACATTGGCCAATACCGACGAGCGTGAAACCATCGCGGCAATAAGCAGCAGTCCCAGAGACGCAGCAAAGGCAACAGTGAGAATTACCATCACCAGGTCAGTACATGATCCGGCCATCAGCCAGCTGAGAATATCTGCGCCTGTGCCATCAGTGCCGAGCAGGTGTTCTGCGGAGGGGGTAGCCCAGACGTTGTAACCGTTTGTTTGCGTAATTGGATAGGGGGTCCAAACAAGAGACACGAGGGAAATAATTACCCACAGTCCAAGCACAATTAGTGAGAACTTGCCGGCTCCACGCTGCCATATCGTACGCATAATCACTGCGAATCGTGCCATTACTACACCTCCTGCCCGTCTGTATCTGCCGCTGACAGTCGTGGGTCAAGTGCGCGATGTACCAGATCCACAACAAAACCAATAAGCAGGAAGAATGCGGCCAGCATAAACAGTTCGCTTTGTACCGCAATCAGATCGCGATTGCCAACATCGGTTATCAAACCTGTACCCAAACCTGGTAAGGCGAACAGGTTTTCAATTACCATCACTCCGGTAATCATTTCAGCAAAAGTCAAACCGATTACCGATACAAGTTGTGGTGTAGCCAAGCGCAAGCCGACGCGTATAACAGCTTGAGCACGCGTCATTCCACACGACATTGCCATTTCGATATACCCTGACGAAGCATAATCACCTAATGCTGAACGCGTATAACGCATCACGCTGGCACCAACAATAAGACCAACGCTGAATGCAGGCAAAGTAAGTGAGGCTAGAGCGGTCCATGGAGACGACCACCCCTCGTCAGGAAACCCCTGTGAGGGAAGAAGACCAAAAATCCCCACGCCGCGGCCGAATAACAGAATCAGCAACATACCGCTCCACAATGCCGGCACTGCACCACCAATAACAGCTACGATATGAAACGCGCCGCGCGTATGTCGATTTTTGGCCAGCGTGGCAGCACATCCGAGCGGAATACCAACGGCTATCGCAATAATCAGTCCTAAAGCAATAAGCGGGAAGGTCACTGATGCGCGTTGTGCTACTTGCCCGGTGATGGATTGGCCAGTGAGCATTGATGTACCAAAATTGCCGTGGAGCAAGTCACTTAGCCAGTCACCATACTGAGTGACCAGCGGCTTGTCGAGACCAAGCTGAGTGCGTAACTGTTCTACACGTTCAGTTGTGGAGTTAACACCAGCCATCACTGTAGCCACGTCACCGGGCAGTACACGTAATGCTGCAAAAATCACTACGGAAATCGCCAGAAGAGCCACTACGAATAACGCTAATCGGCGTATAACAAAACGCATCACCCCTCCTTTATGAGAAATTAGGCGGCGTTGTAGGTTACATTCCACAACGGCAACTGCGTCTGGTTAAGATTCACAGGGAACCCTTCAACGCCATTCACCCATGCGGTGGTAATGCGGTAGTTGAACAGCCAGTCAGCGGCAGCGTCTTCAGAAACAATGCGTGCAGCCTCGGCGAGTAATTCCTCGTATTCGTCATTGTCGGTGGAAGCTAACGCTTGCTCATACAGTGATTGCACTTCGGCGTTGTCGTAGTTGTAGTAGTAGTCGGGGTTCGCCCACTGCGAGAAATCGTGACTTTCGTTATGGTCTACCAACGACAGGTCGTAGTCCTTGTTGGTGTAAACGTCTTGCAACCATGTGGAGAATTCCACAACATCCACGTCAAGGTCAATATAGATCTCCGACAGTTGCGAGCGCAGTTGCTCGCCAAGCTCAGTGCCGTAAGTGTTGGAGTATTCAAGACGCAGTGTGAGCATATTGCTTTCGCTGTAGCCCATTTCTTCCATCAGTTCACGTGCTGCATCAGGATCGTAGGGGTATATGTCGGTGAGATCCTCATAACCGGGGTCGAGAGATGGGATTGGGCCACCGAGTGCCGCGTCAACGTCACCGCGTGAGGCGATGAGTTCATCATGGTTAATGCCCATACGGATGGCTTGCCGGACGCGAATATCGGAAGTGTATTCGCCGGTGTTGTTAAAGGCCAGGACGTATTTATCGGTACCGTCGCCTGCTTGCACGGTGTAGTTGTCGTCTTCTCGGAATTGGTCGGCAAGACTGTCGCTGATGGGTGCCAATACTTGTATATCGCCGGAAGATAGTGCGTTAACTGCCGCATTGTCGTCGGTGTAATAGCGCAGAATAATTGTTTCGGTTTGAGCAACGTTGTCTCCCCAGTAGTTGGGGTTGGCTGTTAGCGTGATTGATTCGTCGGCGCGGAAGTCACTAACCATGTATGGTCCAGAACCAATAGCTTCGGTTTGTGCGTCGTAGTCGGCGTCTTGATCGAGTACCAATCCGGCACGTCCAGATAGTGCCCATAACAGTTCTGCATTTGGCGAACTTAAGGTAATTTCAACGGTGGTTGAGTCAATGGCAGTGATGGATGAGAAGTTGGTGAGCGAATCGTAATCGTTGTATTGATTGTCGATAAGTTCCTGGATGGACCATACAACGTCGTCCGCGTCGAGGACGTTGCCGTTGGAGAAGGTGATACCTTCGTTGAGGTAGAACGTATAGGTTAATCCGTCGTCGCTGATACTCCAGTTACTTGCAAGCGACGGTATGATTTCGTTATTCTCGTCGCGGGTTACCAGTCCTTCATATACATTGCCGATTAACACCTGGTCGAGTGCAGTGCCGGACTGGTTGCGAATATCCAAGTTGGTAGGAGCCAGTTTGAGACCGATGGTGATGGTGTCGGCCTCGTCATTGCTGCTGTTGGTATTTGAGCGGGTAATGCTAACAACAATGCCCACAACAACAGCGACCGCAACAATGGCAACGAGAATAATCCACCCCCATGGGCGGCGACGGTTTTTCTTAACTCGTGTGTTAAGAGATGCATCTGTGCTTGCACCTGTATGTGTTTCGGTTGCACCGGATTCGCCGTGCGCACCAGTATTGTCAGACATAACTGTCCTTATGTTTGCGCTTGTATTTTTTCTTACTGTTTAATGTCACCGTCAGCACTTCAGCAATGCTGTAATGCTGCGATGACCGTTGGTTGGCCGCCTATAGGGTCGACCACCGCAGCTTATTGTAATGTTCGCCGACAACAACGTTTCTCGGCTAAGCCCGTTTTTCGGCTAAGCCCATTTTCATCTAACCCTGTTTCTCAGCTAAGCTCGTTTCCGGCTACACCTGTTTCTCAGAGCGGCCTTTTATTATGGAAGCCATGCTTGTAGCGGTTGACATTGGCAATACCAATATTGTTCTCGGGTTCCTTGAGGGTTCACGTATTGTGGGCACGTACCGTATGACCACCAAGGCGGATCACACGTCCGACGAATATGGCTTGATGATTACGAATTTTCTGCAATTAAGCGGATTTACTCCGCAGGATGTGGATGATGTGATCGTCGCTTCCGTAGTGCCGAAGGTTATGCATTCTTTCCGCTCGAGTATTATCAAATTCCTCGATGTGGATCCAATGATTGTTGGCCCAGGTATTAAGTCAGGTATTAATGTCCGTATCGACGATCCGCGGTCTTTGGGGGCGGATTGTTTGGCAGACTGTGCAGGTGCTTACTACGTGTACGGCGGTCCAGTACTGGTCGCTGATTTTGGTACAGCCACAACGTTTAACTATGTTGATGCGCGCGGTTCTATTACCTGTGGCCTGATTGAACCGGGGATTCGCACTTCGGCGAACGCTTTATCGGCTGATGCAGCGCAACTGCCCGAGGTGGAGATCACTCGTCCGGCGTCGATTCTGGCTAAGGGTACCAAAACTGCAATGCAGGCTGGCTTATATTACGCGTTCCTTGGTGGTATTGAACGCACTATCGAGCAGTTCCATCGGGAGATAAACGAAGACTTCCGC
>CAYQJZ010000001.1:17558-36995 GCA_964417995.1 uncultured Bifidobacterium sp. | reverse complement strand
TGGTATTGAACGCACTATCGAGCAGTTCCATCGGGAGATAAACGAAGACTTCCGCATAGTAGCCACGGGTGGCCTCGGACGCGTATTCAAAGATGATACCGACATGATAGATGTCTACGATCCCGAGTTGATTTTCAAAGGTATGGCAGAAATTCATCGCCGCAACATATAAGCTCTGTTGCGTGTGCGAATAAGGGACGCAACGTGTATCTATGAGTAACGCGTGTCTGTTAGCGGTATGTTGTGTGTTCCCTGTGTTTGGTGCAGTCAATGACATGCTGCTATCGCTGTGTAAAGCGGTGCGTACAGGTAACGATATGTGCAGATGACTGATATGTACTACTGATACGTACAAGTACCGATACGTACAAAAACTGATATGCCCACGTATCACGACGATTCGCCGTTAACAACAAAACCTTGGTTGATGCCGTAGAGGATAAGGTCGCTCTGCCATTCCTCAATACCATCCATTAGCGTGACCCGACCGGTCAAATCCGACAGATCGTCCTCATCATCCTCATCGTCGTCAGTGTCATCAGTATTAGACTTGGTAAGCTGCTTGCGTACTTTATTGGCCCACCGGTAGGCGTCACCCACGGTGGATTCAAAATCGTTGCGCGCATACACCTCGTATGGCAGGTATTGGTAGCTGGTGGAAACATCTTGCGCAGCTTGAGCAAGTATTTTGTTATATTCCTGACCGCCGAAATAACTCACGTCAATGCCGCGCGAGTCAGTGACCGTTGTTTTGTTAAGAAAATCGTCGCTTTCCAATGTGGCATTATCCGCGGGGAAAGCACCACCATTCACACGTGTGGCAATACCTTCTGAGTTATGGCAGACATATTCTACGAATCGCCATGCAGCATCTGGTTTGCGTGTGGATTGTAATACCGATAGTGCTGAACCACCGTTTTCAGCATTGGTTTCCGAGCCATCAGCTGTGGGCATGAGTGTTACTCGCCATAATCCGGAGGTGCCAGGTACGTCAGACAGCAACAGTGATGGCATCCAGGCGCCAGCAAAAACTGAGGCAACCTGACCAGAGCCGAGTGCTTCCTTCCAATCGTCTGACCATGTGCTCAGTTTGGTGTTGATCAAATCTTCGTCGATCATCTTCTGCCAGAACTCAACAAATTCAACGACACCTTCGTCAGTATCAAGCGAGATTGTTACTGATTTGCCGTCTTCAGACGTATCAAAAGGACTGCCACCAGCCAGCCACACCATAGCGTTAAAAAAGCTCGCATCCCCGGAGTCGGCAGCAATATAAACGCCAATTTCCTTGAGTTTTTTTGCAGCTTCGTAATAGTCATCCCATGTGCGAATTTCGGTGGCGTCAACACCAGCCTGTTCAAAAACATCGGCGTTATAGAAGAAGGCCATTGGGCCAGAATCCATCGGTAAACCGTACACGGTGCCGTCAAGCTGAACCGACGCCCACGTACCGGGTGTGTAGAAATCGTCATAGCCGTCAGTACGGTCACTTACATCAAGTAGCTGGTCACTTACCGCATACTGTTGCAGCGCATAGTATTCCAGCTGTACTACGTCGGGAAGGTCGTAACCGTCTTGAATAGCGCGGTTGAGATTTTCATAGCCAGAAGTGTTCAACCATTCAACATGAATATCAGGGTTTTCGGCCTCAAAATTCTCGATCACCGTACCCATGCTCGGCTCCCACGACCATACAACAATGGTGGTGCGAGTATCGGCCACAGTAGCACAACCAGAACCACCCAATACGGCAGCCACCACAGCAATCCCCGCCAATGCGCGGATAATACGGGTGCGTATCATGCCTACTCCTCGCCGATTGTTAATGACGCTGCAATATTCCGACCGCTGACGGTTGCTCACAGAACACGTCAACAGCAGCAACGTTAGCCTTCCGTTTGCCCGCGTGGACTGGCGGTAAGTCTAGCGCTGCTGCTGTGCTGTCTGATGGCAGTTTACGACATGCAGCTCAATTCACGCCATTAATTGGTGAACGTGCCAACATAATACGCAAATTCACACAGCAGCGAATTAGAGGAGAGCGCGCAAGCGTGCTGTTTAAATCTTCATCACTTCTGACGTTTCTCTACCAGCACGCCGTTGACGTCGAGTGTTGCCGTGCCATTGGTCATGGTGGTGTTCGACGAGACGAGTACCTCACCGTTCACGTCTACCGTCACCGGTTTGAGTGTGCGATTGAACAAGAAAGTAAATGTGTTACCACCACCGGAGCGTTCTACACGCAGTACATCACCATCAACATCGGGCAAGTCAAAACCTAACGCCGAACACATTGCCGGCAAACTTGCCGACAACCCTTCTCGGCCAAGCCGACACCCTACGTATACAGTGGAACCGTTGCCGTAACGATTGCTCACAATCGCGGGCAAAGCGTCCATGCCGGTCCACGGTTCAGAGCGGAAACGTGCGAGCACTTGTGCATTCTGCCCAATCGACGTAATGCAATCTGCGAAATCATGCGCTACAGCACCGTTATCAAGGTCAAGATGGTCGATAACGCCGTCAAAGTCATCGCCCAGTGGGGCAAATTCTTCAACGCGAACACCGACCACGTCACGAATTGACCCTGGATAACCACCGAGCCAAATGTGATCACACTCGTTGGCAATGCCGGTGTAATAGGTGGCGAACAGTTTGCCGCCACCATTCACATAGTCACGAATGCGCTGACTGTTACGTTCGTCTAACAGATACACGCATGGCAAAACCACCGCGTCATATGATTCCCAGTCACTGGCAATAGGCACAATATCAGCAGTAATACCGTTGTCAGCAAATGCGCGGAACCAATCCAGTGGCTCGTTCCAATGTCGCACATTCTGACTTGGTGTGGCGGTGTGTTCACTTGCCCATTCGCTTTCGTAGTCGTGCACAATAGCCACACGCGAATGGCTCAACGTTGTACCGACGAGACCAGCCCGAGAAAGTGTTCGTAAATCCATACCTAACTCGCATACATCGCGGAAAATCTGGCTGTCCTCACCAGCATGGGGAACCATCGCCGTATGGTACTTCTCCGCTCCAGCACGAGACTGACGCCATTGGAAGTAACAAATCGCGTCAGCCCCCATCGACAGATGTGCCAACGCATCGCGCACCAACTGCCCCGGTTGTTTACGATGATTGATCTGGCGCCAGTTCACTGCACCGGTGGAATGTTCCATAAGCCACCATGGCTGTTTACGGGAGATTCCGTCAACCAATGAACCCGAGTATGCCAGTTCGTCGAAGTGCCTCTCACCCGGGGTGAAATAATGGTCGTTCGACACAAAGTCGCACTCATAACCCCAGTCGTCATAGTTGAGCGTGGAATTCCCTGCAGACACCATAAAGTTAGTGGTCAACGGCCGGTCAGGAGTGATCTCAGCAAGCACATCACGTTCTGCAATAAAGAACTCTTTAAGGGCGTCAGAGCTGAAACGCTTAAAATCAAGCAATTTGCCGGGGTTCATAAAATTGCCCTCACCAATATAACGTGGCGGAACAATCTCACTGAAATCGTTTATGCGTTGTGCCCAAAAATCAGTGCCCCATGCATCGTTCACCGCTTCAACAGTGCCGTAGCGGCGCTGGCACCACTGTTGGAAGGCACGCATTGCGTCATCCGAATAATCAAAACGGTTATGACAACCGTATTCGTTACTTACGTGCCATGCAACAACGTACGGATTGTTTTTGTAATGTTCGGCCATATGACGGCAGAGATTCAACGCATAGTCGCGAAAAATTGGACTGGTAGGGCGCCAATGTTGGCGTGCACCAGGCCAGCAGATGTCGCCGCGTTCGTTACGCCATAACACTTCAGGATGCTTTTGTGTCAGCCACATTGGTGGTGATGCGGTGGCCGAGGCAAGGTCGACAGCAATGCCGGCTTTGCCAAGTTTGTCAATAACACGGTCAAGCCAGTCGAAATCGTAGACGCCTTCTTGTGGTTCAATACGCGCCCACGAGAAAATACCCACTGATACGACATTGACACCAGCTTTGGTCATCAGCCGAATATCGTCGTCCCACACATTTTCAGGCCACTGTTCCGGGTTGTAATCACCGCCGTACCATATCTGTGGCGCCTGACCATTGAGCGGCTGTGGCCAACGGAATGTTCTGCGATTGTTCATTGATGTCTCCATTATGGTCGTATCGTGTTGCAGCCATAATCACCCCTCGTCTTCGAAGGAGCAGAAACATCCACGCAGGGGAATTCGTAGGTGTTTCTTGGCATGAGAGATGTTTGCGTTATCATTGTAGCATCATTAAGGACATCTACTATTCTCAAAGCACTGCGTTCCTGATACAAGCCAGGCAAAGTTTATAATGATGGCGAAAACACCGCCATTCTTATCAAGGATGCAATCATGGAACGTTCATCGGTTTCGATGCAGGATGTTGCCGAAGAAGCGGGCGTCTCCCCGCAAACTGTGTCAAGAGTTGCTAATGGAAGCAATGCCGTACGCCCCGAAACCCGACAACGTGTAGAGATGGCGATGGAAAAACTCGGGTATCGACCGAATTATGCGGCACGTGCTCTCAAACATGGACACTTTAACAATATTGGCGTTGTCCTGTTCCATATGACCTCATATGGCAATGCTCGCATTCTTGACGGCATTGTCAGCGCAGCAGAAGACAATGGTTACGCAACCACCGTCGTTACCATTAGCACAAAGCAAACACGAACGTTACAAGCCATCACTGAAAGAATGAAAACACTCCCTGTTGATGGCGTCATCATAGTTATGGAAGAGCGAGTCATCGATTTTGACGATTTCATTCCGCCCAAAGAGCTTCCTGTCGTTTTTGTTAACGAAAGCGCTGCCAACCACTGCCCTACTATCGACGCCGATCAGTACGGCTGTTCAACAGCAGTTGTTGAGTATCTGATGAGCAAAGGGCATAAAACCGTGTATCACATCACAGGCCCGTCATCGTCGCAAGCAGCGCAGAGTCGTGCGCGCGGTTGGCGAGAAGCTCTGGAACAGTTCGGGGCACCTATCCCGCCAACATATGTAGGCGATTGGAATGCCGACAGCGGTTACCAGGCGGGACTGGCGCTAGCTCACGAGGAAGATTGCACAGCCGTGTATGCCGCGAACGATCAGATGGCTTACGGCGCAATTCTTGGCCTTGAAGCAGCAGGTAAGCGTGTTCCAGAAGATGTGAGCGTTGTTGGCGTAGACGATTCACTGGTCGATACTGTACCGCGACTTAGCCTCACAACAATGCGTATGAGATTCGACAAAATTGGCCGCGAAGCGTTCTCTATGGTTCAACGGATGTGCAACGGCGAGCATGTGCCGGCTGGCGTAAAAAACGTCATCTCTCCCGAATTCGTTGAACGCGATTCAGTACACGAACTCCATGAATAGCGGACTGCGTTATTGCGTGTAGCTATCGCGTGGGGTTGTTGTGTGTGCCTGTATCCGCTACGTGACCAGTAACCAATGGTCCACACGCCGATACCTCGACATGTCCAAACTTAACAACAGATTGAAAACCACACCCGGCACCACCCCAGCCAAACCAAAATTCACAAAACATCGGACACTACCGAAACGTACTACTGCATGTGCAGTGATTATTGGCAGGCCACACCGAGTGGAATTCGAGATTCAAAACACCGATGTTCACCAGTCGCAGGATCGTCGAATTCCACACGCCGAGCGACCAATTCCAGTGGAGTACTGAAATCGTCGTAATCGCGCATTGCAATCTGCGGATACATGTCATCACCAATAATTGTCAATCCCAGCGACGCCATATGAATACGTAATTGATGAGTCTTCCCTGTTATTGGATGTAACACATAACGTGACACCAGAGAATGGCGCTGATAACACGTGCTACCTGAGCTGGTTTTGTTCTCTGTTGTAACTTGCACCAATCTCGGTGGACAGCACGTTTGATTATTCGCCTTGTGGCGTTGTATTAACGATGCTGACGGCACCAACTTCTGGGGTTCTTGTGTGTGCACGTTCGGCAGCGAATACGTTACGGCTTCGCAGCGTTCAATAATGGTTCGTGAATTTGTTTCACCAGGAATTTCATAGGCTTGCAGCCGTCCGCGTTCTTTGACAATATGCGAACGTCTTTCCAGCGGAAACGGTTTTGGTGACTCAATTCGACGTATTATTCCTGTTTCAGGACGCTTCACCGGCGCACATGGCGCTAAACATTCATAAGTTTTCTCTACACGACGCTCTTGAAAAAGCATCTGATAAGCGCGACGCCATACAGGATCGCGAACAAACACCACTACTCCAGCGGTCATCCGATCAAGACGGTGAGCTGGAATAATATCTGACTCACCATAGTTTTCACGTAACCGAATCAACGCAGTCTGCCGATACCACATGCCACGCGGTATGGTGGCCAGAAAATGTGGCTTGTCAACAACAATAATCTTGTCATCCTCATACAGTACGTCGAGGTTAAACGGGATGTCTGGTTCGTCAACAACCCACCGATGCTGGTCAGTACTACTTTGCGTCATTGGTCAATGTCATTCAACAATACGTGTCACTCAACTGTGACAGATTTGGCAAGATTACGCGGTTTGTCAACGTCATAACCTTTGAGATTGGCCATATCCATCGCGAACAATTGCAGTGGCACCACGTCAACAAGCGGGCTGAGTAGCGTTGGACATACCGGACGCCAGAAAACAATATCCGCATAACGTGCAGCGTCTGGATCTCCCTCTTCAGCAACGGCAATTGTATAAGCGCCGCGAGCCTTAACCTCTTCGATACCGGAGATCACTTTGTTATGCAGTGTGTCTCGACCGCGCGCCGACGGCACAATCACCACAACTGGTTCGCCTTCATCCACCAGTGCAATCGGCCCATGTTTCAGCTCGCCTGCAGCAAAGCCCTCGGTAAAAGTGTAGGCAATCTCCTTAAGTTTGAGCGCACCTTCCATAGCCACTGGATAACCAACATGACGACCAAGGAACAGGAATGAATGTGCGTTAAGCATATGTTCAGCGGCGCGTTCCACCGCATCAGTTTGAGTGTCAAGTACCCACTGAATTTTCTCGGGCATAGCACGCAAGTTGTCGAGAATATGGTGGATCTCGTCACGGAACATTGTGCCCTTAACTTGTGCCAAATACAGGCCGAGCAGGTAAGCGGCAGTAACCTGCGCCACAAAAGCCTTAGTTGAGGCCACTGCAATCTCTGGCCCAGCGTGTGTATACAACACTGCATCAGATTCGCGAGGAATTGTTGCGCCCTGCGTATTGCAAATCGCCAACACGCGAGAGCCCTGTTCACGCGCGTGACGTAACGCCATCAGTGTGTCCATCGTTTCACCTGACTGCGAGATCGCCACCACGAGTGTACGCGAGGTGAGAATCGGATCACGGTAACGGAACTCGTGTGCCAGTTCCACCTCAACAGGAATACGCACCCAGTGTTCAATCGCATATTTGGCTACTTGCCCAGCATAGGAGGCAGTACCGCACGCTACAACAATGATTTTGTCGATAGACCGGAACACATCATCAGCAATACGCACCTCGTCGAGAACAATGTCACCTTTCCCGTCAAAGCGGCCAAGCAGCGTGTTTGCCACAGCGTCAGGGTCTTCGTGAATCTCTTTATCCATGAACGACGCCCAGCCGCCTTTTTCTGCTGCGGAAGCATCCCAATCCACGGTAAAACGTTTCGGTTCGTTTACCGGCTGGCCATTAAAGTCGGTCACAGTCACGCTATCAGCGCTGATGCACACGGCCTCATCCTGGCCAAGTTCCAACGCTTCTTTGGTGTAAGCAACAAATGCTGCCACATCTGAGCCGAGGAAGTTTTCGCCTTCACCTAAACCAACTACCAGTGGGGAATCGTGGCGGGCACCGACAACAATATCCGGCTGCCGGCAATCAACAGCAAGTAAGGTGAATGCACCAGTTAGCATACGTGCCACACGACGTATTGCTTCAAACAGGTTGGGCGTGCCGGTGGTGTCAATCACGTCGTTGGCTACTTTGCCGAGCAGTTTGGCAGCAACCTCGGTATCTGTGCTCGACGAGAATGAATAACCTTCTTCGCGCAGTTGTGACCTGAGTGTGGCTGCGTTTTCGATAATGCCGTTATGAATAAGCGCGATCATACCGTCACCGCTGAGGTGAGGATGCGCGTTGGCATCGCTTGGAGCACCGTTCGTAGCCCACCGCGTATGACCGATACCAACAGTGGCATCTGGCAGTGGACGTTTGGCAAGATCGTCTTCAAGGTTGGCCAGACGTCCTTCTTTTTTGCGGATAGCTACGCGATCCATACCAGGAGCAGCCAATGCCACTCCAGCAGAGTCGTAACCTCGGTATTCCAGTCGCTTTAATCCCTGTAGGCAGACCTCAAGCGACTTTCCGCATGCGGTTGCCGATCCCACATATCCAACGATTCCACACATGGTATTCCAGTCTACGGGGTGGAGGTCACGAACGCATCCCACACCGTTGTCTCTACGAACTGCTCTAACAATTATGCGCGCGCAACAGAGTGTACTACTGCACGCAATATCGGCACCATAGTACTGCTATCTGCTACTGCTCTTGCTTGTAACGCAACGCACGCCCAGAAGCAAAACGGTCAAGCGCACCAGTTGACGCGATAGCCACATACAGATGCCAGCTCATTACACCAGCGATAAGTACACCGCCAATAATCTCACTGACCATATGGATAATGCCACGTGGGCTGATAAAAGCAATACCCTGATATCTGAACAGCATCAGGTAAACACCGTATTCGATCGCCACTAATCCACCAGACACCATAGATAATGACTGCGTAAAACGCCGATACCGGGTGATTGCAAAAGGAATTTCAGCTACCACGCCTTGTAATACGGCAGAAATAAGCACAAATGCCACCGAGTACTGGTTACCTAACAGCATCTCTGCCGCTGTTCCAACAACATTGGTGAACACCGCCGTTCCGGGTTTGCGCAAAATAATAACGGCAAGTGTGCCGGAAAAATACCACACAGCATGTAGCACACTGGCTATACCGGGCAGGATTGCGCCCAGAATTGGAGACAGCCACGCATAAGCAAAGTTAAACCCCCAAAAAACCAGTCCGCAGGCCACGCCGAGTGTAGCAGCGACAGCAATATCAGCAGATGTCCATCGCAGATACGGCGGAATATGTTTACGTGCTGTTTCAGAGTGCGAAGTCTGTGACTGTAAGGTTTCGTCATGCGGAATTTCAAAATGTAAGGCTCCAGAACGTGAGGTCCCAGAATGTAGGGCCTCAGAGTGTGAAGTTTCAGATTGCGACATTGTAGAAGACT
Source organism: uncultured Bifidobacterium sp. (assembly GCA_964417995.1). GTDB lineage: Bacteria > Actinomycetota > Actinomycetes > Actinomycetales > Bifidobacteriaceae > Bifidobacterium. The sequence continues at coordinate 27,686 of CAYQJZ010000001.1, read as the reverse complement.
GAGCCGATTCGGTTGGCAACGGCATTGCCTGCGGTGATTCATACGATGATTCAGATTGCAGCAACACTGAAAATTCGCGCGTTGATGCTTCTTGTGTTGGTGTTTCGTGTTCTGCTGATGCCTGTGTTGAAGCGCGTTCGACCATGGGAGTTCTTCTTCCCCTTGTAGCTGCACACAGCGATTACACCGACGCTGCTCGCGTCGTGGGCGCTCCTTGACCTGTGCAGCCCGGGCGGGAACGCCACGGGTCACTCTATCAAGGCCAGGCTCAGTCGTCGAGGAACGACAGCGGATGTTCGACAAATTGCCGCAATCCCACAGCTGCCGCACCAAGCAGAGCCGGTCGTACTGTCACATCCGACAGAAGCACTCGCGCGCGCACTTCTGGATACCCAAGAACCTGCCTCTGCAACATAGTTTGCATACGTGTTGCTAGATCCGGTTCAAAGCACGACCACAGACCCCCGAGAATTACCGTGTCAATATCACAAAGGTTGATAGCAGATGCCATCACCGACACCATTGCCTCAATCGCTTTATCCACCACAGCAACGGCTCTGGCATCACCTTGATGATGTCTTTTAATAAGCTCGTCAATAGCCTCATGCCGTGCTGCCGCATTGCCACTGGCAATACCCGAAGCTTCTACCATTGCTCGACGCCCGGCATAAACCTCTAAACAGCCGCGTCTGCCACATCGGCAAACTGGCCCGCGCATTTCTACTGAAGAATGTCCGAGTTCCCCACCAAAACCATGATCGCCGACAATCACGTGCCCGTCACGCACTACAGCGCCGCCGATACCAACGTCTGTTGACAGATAAATAAAGGAATCATTGGGATCAATAATGCCTTCACCATGTCGGCGTGATGAATACCCCGGGATTTGCGCCAATGCCGCCATATTCGCCTCGTTACCCGCGATTGCATTAAGGCGTTCAACTACCGGGAAACGCAACAAATCCACATGCTCCCAACCGAGGTTGCGAGCCGTTAATAAACGCATATCGCCAGTTACCAGTCCGGGTAGCGCCAACCCCGCGCCCGCAATCCGACAGCCGCGTCTTTGAAGAATCGCCTCCTGCTCCTGACATAACTCGTCGAGGTGCAAGAAAACGCTGTCGACATCTGGATCAGACATATCGGCGTCTATCCACCGTTCAGCAATGACGCCACCACCAAGGTCGAGTACAACAACGCCATAGCCGTCGGTGTTGATTTGCATTCCCAAGCCACACAACTGCCCCGAACGAATATCCAGCGGTGTACTTGGACGACCATACGAGGACCGCACACTGGGCGTGCCTTCTTCAAGTACACCGCCGTCGACAAGCATTGAAACCAGCAAAGACATTGTGGCTTTGGTCAGCCCTGTATGCTTGGCCAGATCAGCGCGGCTCATTGGTGTTTCTGCGCGCAGCAGAGTTCTCATCACCACAGACAGGTTGTGGTCGCGCAGATCATCCTGATTAATTCTGCGTAATCCTGCCATTATGTCCCCTTCTCCGCGTCCGTGCCACCACAGTAATCCGTTCTTGCACGTGTGATTGTACATACGAAACCGGCAAGTAGCGTGACCGTACATAGGATGGTTGAACAATTCATCAGAATTTGTTCAACCATCTACCCTTTTGTATATTTCGCAGAATACACGCAACACCATAGTTTATCCGTCTAACTATTTAGGTATGCTGGTGCCACTATCGCAGGCTTGCCCGCACAGACGGGCGACATGTTGCAAGGAGGCATAATGAGCACAGTATTGGTAGCCGGCGTAGATACCTCAACACAGTCAGTGAAAGTCCGCATCACCGATGCTAAAACCGGTGCCATGGTTCGTTTTGGCCAAGCCAAACACCCTGACGGCACCAGCGTAAACCCTAACGCATGGTGGGACGCATTCCTGGAAGCAGCACAGCAAGCTGGAGGCCTTGATGATGTCGCTGCGTTATCTGTTGGCGGTCAGCAGCACGGCATGGTACTACTTGACCGCTATGGCCATGTATTACGCGACGCATTGTTGTGGAATGACACACGGTCAGCATCCAATGCTGAAGCGTTAATTGCCGCACTTGGAGACGACGACACCTATTCTCCTCACCGCAATGGCGTCACTGACGATGGCTTATCTGACGATCCAGTAATGCGCGGCAAACAGCGCTGGGTGAGAGCTGTTGGATCCTCCCCCGTTGCGTCACTAACCATCACCAAGGTGGCATGGGTAGCAGAAAACGAACCTGATACCGCGTCAAAAATTGCCGCAATCTGCTTACCGCACGACTGGCTGAGCTGGCGTATTGTCGGACATGGCCCACTACCTGCCAGCGCCACCGATGAGGAATGCCGCGCTAATCTTGACGCATTATTCACCGACCGCTCAGACGCCTCCGGCACTGGTTATTTTGATGCAACAGCGAATGTCTACCGCCGTGATCTGTTGGCATTAGCTTTACAGCGCAGCAGTGTTGACGATATTGTGCTGCCGCACGTATTAGAGCCACATGCCATTGGAGCAAAGGCTGATTCAACAGTTGCCGGTGCTGACATCGCTGGTGGATGCGTAATTGGCCCCGGTGGCGGTGACAATGCAATGGCATCCCTTGGTTTAAGCATGGATGTTGGCGATGTGAGTATTTCTTTGGGAACTTCGGGCGTAGCCGCAGCTATCTCCCCTATTCCTTCTTACGATATGACGGCCTCAGTAACAGGATTTGCCGATTGCACTGGTCACTGGCTACCGCTCGCATGTACAATCAACGGTTCGCGTATTTCTGATGCCGGATGCGCCGCGCTTGGCGTAGACTACGACGGACTAGCTGAGTTGTCAGCAGCGTCACAGCCTGGAGCTGGCGGCATCACATTAATCCCCTATTTTGACGGTGAACGCACACCAAACCGCCCCGATGCGACCGCCGCGTTGCATGGCATGACGTTGGCCAATACCACAAAAGAGAATATTGCACGTGCCTTTGTTGAAGGATTGCTGTGCTCGCAGCGCAATTGCCTGGAGTTGGTGCGTGGATTGGGCGTGGATGTTAAGCGCATTCTGTTAATTGGTGGCGGCGCCAAGTCAGCGGCTGTGCGTGCATTGGCACCATCTGTACTGGGTATGGATGTTGAACTGCCGCGCACAGACGAATATGTGGCCATTGGTGCCGCCCGTCAGGCTGCGTGGGTTCTCTCTGGCGAGAATGAGCCACCTGCATGGCCTATTGAAGTGGAAGATACATTAACTGGTGAACCAACACCGCAGGTCTACGACCAGTATGTACATTGGCGTGGCTGATTTTTTGTTGAGCCGTACTGAGTTTTACTAAGCGTGGTCGAGCTTTACCAGTTAGACCACGCCTTATCCATATCGCCTATATAAGTCATTCCACCCACATGTAAGTCAATAGCCCATCATGTGGGTGGATTGCAGACTATTTGGACTATAGTTAAACCACTAAACCAAACCTTAAACCCCTAAAACGGATAGTGCCCACAGGCCGCAAAACCTGTGGGCACTATCCGTCAATCGGAAGAAAGGGAAGGAGTATGACTATGATCTTTGAGTAGTGAGAAATCTTTCAAACTTGCAGAGTAGTTTGGCAAGGTACGCATACAGTGAGCACTCCACCAAACTACTCAACACGTGTCAGTTCACTACTCACTTCACGCTTCAGCGAGCGCGTCAATAATGTAGTTGTTAATCGTGGCCTTGACGGACTCAAGGTGATCCGACTTAGTGGCGGCGATGAGCTGGGACTGAGGAATGTCGAGAGCGTATTCCTCCAGCGAGGACAGCGAAGCGGTGCCATCTTCGATGGTAGAACCAATGCCGGAATCATAGGAGCTGTAACGCTCAGCCTGCAGGTTCTCGATAACCTTGTCCTCGTGCAGCTTGGCAGCAGCAAGCAAGCCAGCAGCAAAGGAGTCCATGCCTGCAATATGCGAACGGAACAGATCTTCAGGCTCGAACGACGTACGACGTGGCTTGGCGTCGAAGTTCAGACCACCGTGAGGGCCGATCTGACCTTCGTCGATTACCTCCCACATCACGGTGGTGGTTTCCATCAGGTCGGTCGGGAATTCGTCCATATCCCAACCGATCAGCTTGTCGCCCTGGTTGGCGTCGAGAGAGCCCAGCACACCGGCCTCGCGAGCGGTGCGAATTTCGTGCTGATAGCTGTGGCCAGCCAGGTTGGCGTGATTGCCTTCAAGGTTGAGCTTCATGAAGTCAATGTCGTAGGTCTTGAGGAATGCGATGGCAGTGGCAGCATCAAAATCGTACTGGTGCATCGTCGGTTCCTTGGCCTTCGGTTCGATGAGGAACTGAGCGTCCAGACCGATTTCCTTTGCGTAGTCATGGCACATGTAGAAGAACTTGGCCATGTGCTCCTGTTCGCGCTTCATCTGAGTGTTCCACAAGTTCTCATAACCTTCACGACCGCCCCAGAACACGTAGTTCTCAGCACCCAGACGCTTAGCGATTTCAAGGCTGTGCTTAAGCTGACCTGCCGAATAAGCGTAGATGTCAGCAAACGGCGAGGTGGATGCGCCAGAGACGAAGCGTGGGTTAGTAAACAGCGAAGAGGTATTCCACAGCAACTTGACGCCGGTGGCCTTCATGTTCTCTTCGATCTTGTCAACGACACGGTCGAGGTTGGCATTGGTTTCACGCAGAGTGTCGCCTTCCGGTGCGATGTCGCGATCATGGAAGCAGAAATACTCCGCACCAAGCTTGGTGAAGAATTCAAAAGCGTAATCGACCTTGGCAAGAGCCTCATCCATCGGATCAGAATACTTACCATACCATGGGCGGTGAGCAGTGCCCGTGCCGAATGGATCAACAAGCTCCTGGTCGAAAGTGTGCCACCACGCAACGCCAAAGCGCAGCCAGTCCTTCATCTTCTTACCAGCGACAACGCGGTCAGCGTCGTAGTAATGGAATGCAAGTCCCTCCTGCGGCCCCTTCTCTCGGCCGACATATTCAATTTTGTCGATATTCCATAGATCCATTGCTGCTCCTTAGTGTTTGCCTGTTAAGCGTTGCGGTGTTATCAGTGACCCCTCGGTGCGCCACTGATACTGATAGTAAGATCATTTACCCAAATATGTCAAACGGTCTAACTTTCCAGCGTTTCGCAGTTCTCCCTAACGGCACTTCACGCATAGACAAGACGTATCAACAACTTGCTGCCACCCACCCAATCAGCACCACTATCGATAGCACGGCATCGCCCGCGCACGCCCCTATTACTTCCGCGCAGTGGGTGAAGGATGAAGATTTATGCATCACCCACACACGATCCTTCTGCGCGCTTGGGTTGCTGCTCCCAAGCTTGGTCATATGAGCAAAGTAGGACGCTCGCACGTGAACGCTCCTGCTAGCCGCGCGGATTACCGAAACTGAGAACGAGCTTGGCCACACGTGCCTGCTCCTGCTGCAACCGTGGACGACGCAGTAGACGCATTGGGAGTATCGCCCGCACGCACATACTTCTGCTGGTGCTAGAGTAGCCGTAGCTGCACGACCCCGACGAGCTATAACGTCACCATTTTCAGGAGGGAATAATGACCCATATTGACACCACATGTGTGCAAGGCGGCTATCAACCAGCCAACGGCGAACCTCGCACTCCACCGATTGTTCAAGCAACAACGTTCAAGTACACGTCCAGCGAGCAGATGAGCCGCCTGTTCGATCTATCTGAATCTGGCTATTTCTACACACGTTTACAGAATCCCACCAACGATACAGTTGCCGCAAAAATCTGTGAATTGGAAGGCGGCGTAGCAGCAATGCTTACCTCGTCTGGGCAGGCAGCGAATTTCTTTGCACTCTTTAATATCTGCAATGCGGGCGACCATATCGTCTCGTCCTCAGCTATTTACGGCGGCACATTCAACCTTATTAATGTCACAATGCGCAAAATGGGCATTGAGTGTACTTTCGTCAACCCCCATTGCACGACTGAAGAGCTTGAAGCTGCGTTCCGACCGAACACCAAGGCTGTGTTCGCTGAGTCCATCTCTAATCCAGCACTAATTGTGCTTGACTTCGACAAGTTTGTCACCGCTGCCCACAAGCATAATGTGCCGATTATTGTTGACAATACCTTCCCAACACCAGTGAACTGCCGACCATTTGAGTTTGGCGTTGATATTGTGACCCACGCAACTACTAAATATATGGACGGCCACAGCTCATGTGTGGGCGGCGCAATTGTCGATTCCGGCAATTTCGACTGGATGGCACATGCCGATAAGTTCCCTGGCCTAACCACGCCTGATGATTCCTACCATGGCTTAACGTATGCCAAAGATTTTGGCAAAGCTGCATTCATCACCAAGGCCACCGCACAATTAATGCGCGATCTTGGTTCCACTCCGTCGCCTGTTAACTCGTGGATTATGGGTATGCATCTGGAGTCGTTGGCGCTGCGTATGCAGCGTCATTGCGAGAACGCGCAGAAGGTAGCTGAATTCCTCGCCGCTGATCCACGCATCAGCTGGGTGAGTTTCCCCGGACTACCCGGCGACAAGTATTACGACATGGCACAAAAATATATGCCAAACGGCACCTGCGGCGTTATTTCTTTCGGAGTTGACGGTGGTCGTGACAAGGTTTCTGCTCTGCTTGATCATCTCCGCGTCATCTCGATCGCTACGCATGTAGCTGACGCTCGCAGCTGCGCACTATACCCGGCGGGTACTACTCATCGTCAGCTGACCGAGGAACAACTCGATGAAGCTGGTGTTGGCATTGATCTGGTTCGCTTGAGCTGCGGTATTGAAAACGCTGATGATATTATCGCGGATCTCAAGCAGGCAATGGATGCTGCGCTGTAAGTAGCCGCAGTAGTTTGTGGTTGCTGCCGTTGTTTTCCAACTGCAGCAACCACAACAACTAACTACAGCAACCACCGCATAACATACCCAATGTGACATCGCACTAGACGTCAACAGCGTTAGTCATACAACACCGCCCCTGTTTTTGCACATCAGTTTTGCAAAGCAGAGGTGGTGTTTTTCTATGTTTTCTATGTTTTTCTTGTGTATTCCGTTAGAAAGTTAAGGCTCTGTTGCCCCAGCGAGGATATAGACTCTGCGAAATTGGAATTAGAGCGATAAAAGTGTGTCATGCATTGTCACTTGTTACTTCGTTTTAATTATCCGTTGACATCCAACCTCTTGCATAAATCCTGTTCCACAATGGGTCTTATATCCACGTTGGATCAACAGAGCCAAAGTTAAAGAACTACAGCCCTTCCGATCTATAGATCAAACGTTACTTGTCAGTATTCACCTGCCGTCGCGAGATAATGCCAACGCGCGAATGCGGTCAGGGAATTTAAATAACCTGTTGATGACATTGATAAATATGCCCACGATTATTGCAGAAATAATCGTACCGATACCAATACCGTTGAACGTGCCAAAAAGTAATAACGAGCATACAGACGCGATAATAATCAGACTTACATCAAAGGTGACTTTTACTGTGCCGTAACGAATCTTGGTCACAATCGACAGTGCATTTACCAAGCCGTCGCCAGGCACAACAACAATATTGGACGCCAATTCAATCACAATGCCCAGTGCCAGCACCATACAGCCGACAACTACACACAGCAACCTTTCCCACAGTGCTTGTGGATTTAAGAACGAGAGTATAGACATGCTCACGTCAACGGCCGCACTGAAAATAAAATTCGCCACAATCTGCAGGAACTGCGACGGTTTGAACTCACGCCGCAACAGAATAACCTGAATAATGATGAACAGTACGTTCCAAATAAATGTGGTTACGCCGAAACTCAACTGTGGAAACTGCAAACTAAACACGTAGGGCACGCCGGAAATCGGTGTTGTCCCCAAGTTGCCGACAGTAATTAAAGCAATACCAAACGAGTTAATGGACACACCCAAAACAAAAAAGGCCAAGCGTAACAGCAAATGATTCATTACTTCTCTCTTTCCTTCTCCATCGCCCATAACTCGTTACGCACGTGACATACCTGTCATTCACAAACGTGCGTTTCTTTATTTTTTGCCACAACCCATCACGCGCGCGGCATACCTGACCTGCTGTTTATACAGGTCACGCAATCACCACTCGCTTCATATTTGCCTGATACGTACCGCATACTGACAACACATTCACCATACTCCCACCTCTTTCACCAAACCGTGCCGCTCTGTAGACCGCATACGGAATAATGGTGAATGTATGTGCATTCACTTCCTCAAGGAATGGAATAACTGTGGCTGAATTTATTTTTCAGATGATCAAGGCACGCAAAGCCTACGGCGATCGCGTAATTCTTGACGATGTAACGTTGAGCTTCTTGCCCGGAGCCAAGATTGGCGTTGTCGGCCCCAACGGCATGGGTAAGTCAACACTGCTTAAGATTATGGCCGGCCTGGAAACAGTCTCCAATGGCGAAGCAACCCTCACTCCTGGCTTCTCTGTTGGTATTCTCCAACAGGAACCGCCTCTTGATGAAACAAAAACCGTTGGTGAAAATATCAAGATGGCATTCGGTGAGATTGCTGACAAAGTTGCCCGCTACAACGAGATTGGCGAGCAGATGGCCGATCCGGACGCGGATTTCGATGCCCTGATGGAAGAAATGGGCGCGCTGCAAACCGAAATTGACGCTGCTAACGGCTGGGATCTTGATTCACAGCTCGAACAGGCAATGGACGCTCTGCAGTGCCCTGATCCTGACACCCCCGTTTCGGTCTGCTCCGGCGGTGAACGTCGCCGTGTAGCACTGTGCAAGCTGCTGCTCGAAGCCCCCGACCTGCTTCTGCTTGACGAGCCGACTAACCATTTGGACGCCGAGTCGATTCTGTGGCTGGAACAGTTCTTACATCAGTATCAGGGCGCTGTTATCGCAGTCACTCACGACCGTTACTTTATGGATAATGTCGCCGAATGGATTTGTGAGGTCGACCGCGGCCACCTCTACCCGTACAAGGGTAACTACACCACGTATTTGGAAACCAAGGCCAAGCGAATGGAAGTCCAGGGCGCCAAGGATGCCAAGCTGGCTAAGCGACTGAAGTCTGAGCTGGAATGGGTGCGTTCCAGCCCCAAGGCACGTCAGGCTAAGAACAAGGCTCGTCTGGAACGTTACGACCAGATGGAACAGGAAGCGCGTAACTCCAAGAAGCTTGACTTCTCTGAGATTCAGATTCCACCAGGGCCACGCCTGGGTTCGCAGGTGTTGGAAGCTAAGCACCTGCACAAGGCGTTTGGCGACCGTGTGCTGATCGACGATTTGAGCTTCACTTTGCCGCGTAACGGCATTGTGGGTGTGATTGGACCGAACGGTGTTGGTAAGTCAACACTGTTCAAGACGATTGTGGGATTAGAACCGCTCACCTCTGGTGAGTTGGCTATTGGCGAGACTGTCAAAATCAGCTATGTTGATCAGAACCGTGCAGGTCTTGACCCGAAGAAGAACCTGTGGGAGGCGGTTTCTGACGGTCTGGACTTTATCGAGGTTGGCGGCATTGAAGTGCCAACTCGTGCCTACGTAGCCAGCTTTGGCTTCAAAGGTTCTGACCAGCAGAAGCTCACCGGCGTACTCTCCGGCGGTGAACGCAACCGCTTAAACTTGGCGTTAACTCTGAAGCAGGGCGGCAACCTGCTGCTGCTTGACGAGCCGACCAACGATCTTGATGTTGAAACACTGGAATCGTTAGAGAACGCTCTAATCGAATTCCCCGGTTGCGCTGTGGTCATCAGCCACGACCGTTGGTTCCTTGACCGCATCGCCACGCACATCCTCGCGTGGGAAGGCGATGATGAGAACCCGGCTCGCTGGTACTGGTTCGAGGGCAACTTCCAGTCTTATCAGGAGAACAAGGTTGCACGCCTCGGCGAGGATGCAGCACGTCCGCATCGTTTGCACCGCAAACTGACACGCTAATCAGTTCGCTGCCTTGACTGTCCACAGGCGTGAACAGTCTCTGGAGCAATAAATACTGTTGTAAACGCCTCTCTTCTTACGCAGTGAAGAGGGGCGTTTTGCATCACCAAAGCTTTTATGGGCACAGGCCAAAAGGGGGTCTATATCCCGCTTTGTCGTCTTTGATCAACTGGCAATGTTCAGGTAAATACGACATTCACAG
>CAYQJZ010000001.1:0-17458 GCA_964417995.1 uncultured Bifidobacterium sp. | reverse complement strand
CACACACGTTTCGACAATGGGTTTCGCAAGATACACAGGATTCAACCATTCTTAATGTCGCGTCGTTAAACTACAAGGCATTACAGTGATATGACATGCAAACCGAAAACGAGGTCGACATGACACAGGCCAAATCTTCCACCCCAGTTGAACGACTGGCTCGAGTGCTCGAACTATCGGAACCTTCTCCCTACCGCAATCACACCTATATCAATGGCGAAGCAATGTATTTCCCCACTGGACGCGTCTACGGTGGACAAGTGATTGCACAGTCGGTTATTGCAGCATCAAAAACTGTGTCACCATCGCGTCTGCCACATTCAATTCACGGATATTTCATCACCGCAGGCGATATTCGCCAGGATTTACTATTCGATGTTGAGTCTCTACGCGACGGCCGATCGTTCTCATCACGCCGTGTGAACGTTACACAAGCCAACGGATCAATTCTTACCGCGATTGCCAGCTTCCAGGAGCAGGGACAGGATGGCGTTGAATTCGCTGACCCCATGCCTGGCGATGTGGCAGATCCTGAGTCACTTACCAGTGCGAAAGAGTTGATGGCCCCATATGCGGAGAAGTCGGCATTTGCCAACTATTATGCAGAAAAATCACCATTTGATATTCGCCATATCAACCGTACTGTGATGCTCGGCGCTGACAAAGATAGTGCCGCACATGATTCTGGCAAGCAAATGGTGTGGATGAAAGCCGACGGCACAGTGAACGCACCGCAAGTGATGCACCGTGCAATGTTGGCTCTCGGTTGCGACCAGATTATGCTTGAGCCGATTTTGCGTCGCGCTGGTTTGAGCCTGATGACACCCGGTATTTCTTACGCATCACTCGATCACTCGATGTGGTGGTATCGCGATATTGATATCAATGCCTGGCATTTGTATGTGCAAGATACGCCGACCGCTGGTCATGGGCGCGGTCTGGGCACAGCCAAAGTTTATGCGCAGAACGGCGAATTAGTAGCGATGATTGCTCAGGAAGCCATGGTTCGCGTACCCGAGGAGCACTCCTGCTGACTTGGAAAACGACGCCGCATCCACAGTCGGAATAATTCCGGCCATGTTTGCACGCATTCCTCGATGGTAGATGCGTCTTGACCCACTGTTTCTGCAGTACCGAGAGACAAACCGTGTTTGCCGGTCGGGTACAAATGTGCTTCCACCGGTACATGATGAGCACAAAGCGCGTCAACAAAAGCTGTCGTATTCTGCACCGGTACAAGATCGTCGGTCTCGGTATGCCATATAAATGTAGGCGGAGTATCGTTATCAACCTGATATTCAAGAGATACTTGTCGCAGAAGTTCTGGATCATTACTGCGCTCGCCAAGCAGAGTATTGATACTTTCCCGGTGAGCAAATGTGCCAGAGGTAATAACCGGATACGACAAAGCCAACCCATTCGGACGTGCCAATAACAGGTCATATCCATGCTCGCGTAATGTTTTCTTGTCACACATGGTGCCAAGACATGCTGCTAAATAGCCGCCTGCAGAGAATCCCATCACCACAATTGCGTTCGGGTCCACATGCCAGGTGTCAGCGTTTTTACGAATCATCTGTACGGTTTGCGCTGCTTCAATAAGCGCAACCGGATACTGTGACGGTTCTACTGAGTAGCGCAGGACAAATGCGTGGAACCCAAATCCGATCATTTTCATTGCCACGGGTTCGGCTTCTCGATCTGAGGTTCCTTTATAAGCACCGCCGGGGAATATAACAACAGCAGGGCGACGACGATCGGCAACAATTTCTGGTGAATTGTCGATCACATACCCAGTCAATGTCGCTGTGGAATTGTCAATACCTGTAATGGCTTGTTCAAAATACAGCATGTGTATTCCCTTTACAACAGCAAACAAACGATTATTAACCTTATGCCAGACCTCGTCATCTGGATAAGCGCTATAACAGCATAAACGAACACTTGGGACTAAAACATATGGTTCATATCAGCGCGTCCTACTCACTGTAAAACGCTCACATCCTCTGCTCGCTACAAGAATTTTGTGACGCATCGGATGTGCGCACAGCTGCCTGCGGCATTCGGCGTTGACGTTGAGCACGCTTAAGTCGAGGATTCTCAGCACCTTCTTCGGGCGGTAGCTGGCACAGCCACTCGCTTACAATGCCGATAATCATGTCGGTGATACAAACAACGCAGGCAATAGCGCATTCGATTACTGCTTCACGGTAATACGATGCTTCGATATGGGCAACACTCATGAGGATTTGCCCGCCATACCATCCGACAAGAAACGCTCCGGCCAAGCCCAGTGCCTTAGACAGCACCAATGTGTACATCGCCCGTGTTGGATCCATCCATGTACCGGGGCGTTTACGCGGATCTGTATTGGCGTATTTATGCACTTGTAATGCCAGTACTAACACCACAATGCCCAGTACCACCAGTAGCACAACCACAAACCATGGTGCACCCAATAACGACATGTCGGTTTGGTCACTAATAGCAGCAAGACCAATTCCTGCCAGTAATCCCAGAATGAACGCCACTACATAGTGCCACCATGGGGTTCTGCGCACTGTCATAGCGTTCCTCCAATAATCCACTTGTCAGACAGCATACCCACACGCCCAGCGTCCGGGGCCATCGCCAGTAAAAACGATACTGGTTCACCACCCAATCGTGCTTCTGGATCCATATCTAACCATGGCGCCAGCACAGCGGCATGATGTGACGCCGACGGCCATGGCACGGTGCAATCTGAATCATTGCAGGTTACACCTTCCACATCAATAAGATCGAGATCCAGTTGATCAGCATGTGTGGATTCAACAGTTCCCAATGCTGCGATCAGTTGGCGTGCACTGAGTTTGGTATTGATCATAATAACCGCGCTCATCATATCTGGTCCGCTCAATTCGCTCACGTGATACAACGGTGAAATACCGTCAACCTGATTGCCTGGAATACCGTCAATTGAAACAATAGCGGAACGGAATAATGCCTCAGCCTCGTTAGATGTGCTATCTAGTGAGATGATGGCACGACGAGTAACAACCGGCGTATGTGCAGTATCGTCGTCGCCAGGTGCGCTTGTTGCCTGATCAGGACCAAGCTCAGATTGTTGATTGTGTACCGACGCTGGCACACTGTTGAAGCGGGAAAGAGGAATCGGCGTTGTCGAGTCAGACCAATAACTGTCTGACAATTCGTCGTCACCGAGGTTATGGTGCTCAACACCACTAGTCAACGGAACCATATGTAGTGTGACGTTTACGGTATGCCCGTTGGCAAGGGCTTTTATCTGTTCAGGTGCCAGAGGCACTGTTACCGTTACATCTACTGGTTGCTCGGTCGGGTTGGTCGGGTTGGTCGGGTTGTTGTCAGTCATGCCGTTCTCCAATCACAATACGCCTGTACCGCACAGTGCACACATCACGCAATGCGCCAGCGCACACGGTATGCCGCCATGCACACACAGTATGCCCACGGGTACTTTCACCTTTCCGTCCGGCTGGACACAACATGCCGCACACACGGTTGCCATGCACACGCGAACGCTACAAACAGGGGCATGCCGTTCAGCATGCCCCTTATTGCGCTACAAGTTTTACTCTTCTGGTTTCATACCAACTGAACGTTTTAGCGAATCAGGAATCGGTACTGGGGGAAGATCAGAGTCAGGCCGGTTCTCGTCAGAGAGCCATACCTCGCGTTCCGGAGCCTTGCGCAGGTTCGCGAAAATCTCAGCGACTTCCTTCTCGTTCAACGTTTGCTTAACCAGCAGCTGACGAACGAGTTCGTCGAGTACATCACGATTGTTGTTGATGATCTGCCACGCCTCGGTATGCGCATTCTCGATGAGCTTATGCACTTCCTCATCGATGATCTCAGCCGTACGATCGGAATACTTGCGCGGCTGCAAACCATCCATAACAGTGGTCTGATCATTTTCGTCTGCCCATTTGATGGCGCCAAGCTTCGACGAGAAGCCATATTCAATAACCATCTTTCGAGCAATATCTGTCGCCTTTTCAATATCGTTCGAGGCGCCAGTGGTCGGATCATGGAAAACGATCTCCTCGGCAGCACGACCACCCATCGCATATGCCATCTGGTCAAGCAGCTGGTTGCGTGTCTGCGAATAGCGATCCTCAGTTGGCATAACAGCGGTGTAGCCGAGTGCACGACCTCGCGGCAGAATTGTGATCTTGGTCACCGGGTCAGTGTTGTGTAATGCGGCAGCAACCAGTGCATGACCACCCTCGTGATACGCAGTGTTGCGCAGTTCTTCCAAGGCCATGCCCTTGGACTGACGTTTCGGGCCACTCATTACACGGTCGATAGCCTCATCGATAGCACGATTGTCAATGAGCTGAGCACCAGCTCGGGCGCACAGCAATGCGGCTTCGTTGAGCACGTTGGCCAGGTCAGCGCCAGTGAAGCCGGGTGTACGCACAGCGATAGCACGCAAATCAACATCCGGTACAAACGGCTTACCCTTGGCATGCACCTTAAGAATTGCCTCACGGCCTTCAAGATCTGGCGCTTCAACAGAGACCTGACGGTCGAAACGACCTGGACGAAGCAGTGCAGGATCAAGCACATCAGGGCGGTTTGTTGCCGCAATAATAATGAGATTGGTGTCGTTATCGAAACCATCCATCTCCACAAGCAGCTGGTTCAAAGTCTGCTCGCGTTCGTCATGGCCACCACCCATGCCGGAGCCACGACGGCGTCCAACGGCGTCAATCTCATCAATAAAGATGATTGCAGGAGCGTTCTTTTTTGCTTCCTCAAACAGGTCACGGACTCGAGAGGCGCCCAGGCCGACAAACATTTCTACAAAGTCCGAGCCAGCCATTGAGTAGAACGGCACTCCTGCCTCACCGGCGATAGCACGAGCAAGCAGTGTTTTACCAGTTCCGGGAGGACCGTAAAGCAGTACGCCGCGCGGAATACGAGCGCCCAGCGCCTTGTATTTCGATGGATCTTTGAGGAAGTCCTTAATTTCTTCGACTTCCTGTACGGCAGCGTCTTCGCCAGCAACATCAGCAAACTTGGTTTTCGGCGTCTGACCTTCGAGTAGTTTACCGTTGTTCTTCTTGCCACCTACACCGAACATGCCGTTGGCACCGCCCATACGGCTCATTGCGAACCAGAAAATCGCAATAATAATAATGAACGGCAGAATTGAGCTGATCAGATAGCTCCACATGCTGGTGGATTGCACGCTTGACGTCCAGCCATCGTCTGGGTCAGCTTCTTTAACAGCTTCTACCACGTCGGCGCTCTGTGCGAATGCGTAATAGAATTGCACATCGCTGCCATAATTGGTGGTCTGCCCGGTTTCTGAATCAGTCTTGGTGTAGTCAGTATCCAGTTCAAGTTGAACAAGCTGACGGTTGTCAATGATATTCGCGTAAGTTACCGTACCGCTTTCCAGCAGTTCCATACCGTCTTTGGTATCGATTGTCCGAGTGCTGCTGCCAGCGAACAGTTCAAACATCAACAACGCCAGAACAACAATGGCAATACCCCACGTCCACGGAGAATGCCAAA
Source organism: uncultured Bifidobacterium sp. (assembly GCA_964417995.1). Lineage (GTDB taxonomy): Bacteria > Actinomycetota > Actinomycetes > Actinomycetales > Bifidobacteriaceae > Bifidobacterium. Next base: position 11,914 of record CAYQJZ010000001.1, on the reverse strand, counting down.
ACGGCTTCTTACCGTTCTGATTCTGACCGTTCTTGCCGTTGGCGTCGTCATCACCACCGAACAAGTTGTTGAAGGGGTTACCTGACTTGTTACCATTCCCGTTGTTGTTGCCGCTGTTATTCGACTGTTGCGGCCCCTGCGGGTAACTCATGCTTACTCTCCTTGGTACACTGCCGGTTTGAGTACTGCGATCGAATCGAGGTTGCGGAAGCGCTCGGCAAAATCAAGACCGAATCCAACAACGAACTCGTCGGGAATCTCATACCCTCGGTATCTTACGTCTACATCTACCTCACGCCTCGATGGCTTCTCCAACAGAGCAAACACCTCAACAGAAGCTGCCCCTCTGCCTTTCAGCTCATCGACAAGCCATGCCAACGTTCGTCCGGAATCCACAATATCTTCCACAATGAGGATGTGCCGCCCGCGAACATCAGTCGAGAGGTCTTGCCTGACCGTTACAGTGCCACTACTGCTTGTTCCTGCGCCATAGCTTGACAAACTCATAAAATCTATCTGCGCTGGAATGCTCAGTGCTTGAGAGAACGCCACCAAAGTATTCACCGCACCTTTGAGTACCGCTACAAGCAGCAGATCACGCCCACGATAATCCTCGCTGACGCGCGCGGCTACCTCCTTAATTTTGCTATCGATCTGAGCTGCGCTGACAAGCTCGTGGTCGATATCATCCTGTACGTCGGCAATTTGCATGCGTTCCATCTTGGCACACGCGAATGACGTGTCTCTGACGGATTACTGAATGTCCTCTGGGAAGAAAGACCGCTCCTTGCCCATGCCAATCGGTAATCAAACGGTTAATAGCTTCAATATGCCGTGAACTGCATGGGATATTGACAACAGATAAGGCATGTGCAATCACTCGCAGACGAATAGCCGGATGCAGTGCTTCCATCTGAGGAACACGCATAATAAGTTCAACACCACTGTCAGATTGCTCGGGGTTGAAACTTACCGCCAAGGCCATTGCTTTGTCTGTTTCCGCGTCAAGATACGACTTGTCGCGACGAGCAGAGCGCGATGCTTCAGCTAAATGTGTAACTACATCGCCGCCGGTAAAGCGTTGCAGAAACGGTAGCAAGTCATGGCGAATGCGGGAACGCAGTGGGTAACTGACAGGAAGATTGTCAGCCAATACAGAATCACCACTGTTTTGTTTCGCAGGGTCCGTAGACAACTTGCTCGATAACTCTACTGACGTGTTTTCTAATAGACCATCTGCCGGGCCATTGGTGGGATCATCCCACCAGGTAAGTCCCAATTCACGGCAAATACCAGTAGTGTCGCTTCTGCTCAAGTCAAGGAACGGCCGCAGAAAACGTACACCGTTGCGTTCGAAAGATTCTGGCATACCAGCTACCGCGTCAACACCGCCGGAACGCAACAATCCAATAAGTACAGTTTCTGCCTGGTCGTCGCGAGTGTGTGCCAGTAATACTGCGGAGGCGTGGTGGTGGTGTGCCTCGCTAACCAGCGCTTGATAGCGTTCCTGACGTGCAGCTGATTCTATTCCCTGCCCTGACTCGCATACATGAACAGTACGTACTATTACCGGAGACAAACCCAGGTTCGAGCATCGCTCTGCTGCCTCTTGTGCAACAAGGCTGGAATTAGCCTGTAATCCGTGATCTATTACAGCAGCACCGCATCGCAGACCTAAGGAAGCACACACAATGCCAGCAACAGCGGCCAAAGCCATTGAATCACGACCGCCTGAGCACGCAACAAGAACTAATGGCGCATCAGCATCTGGCCTATGGTCACCATGCCGAGCAAATCGTGGCGACTGCCGCGTGAGCCCTACTGTGGACAAAGCGTCACGCACAGCTCCCACAGCAGCACGCATTCTCGGTGAATATGGCATTACAACTCCGCCAATGCTGCGACAAAAATATTGATGGCCTGCGCTGCTTCCCACGAGTTGTCGGGATTGTTAACAATCACAGCAAAAGTCAACACACCACCATTAGCCCGAGATACGTTGCCACTCATAGAAGTTACACTACTAAGACTGCCAGTTTTTACTCGCAGCAGGCCAGCCGCATCCTCGTCAGCGAGACGATTTAACGCCGTTCCCACCAATCCAGGAATAGACAAGCCCTCGAGCATGGCAGCACCAATTGAAGAAGTTAGTGCTGTGACTTGCACCTCGATCAATGTTCGTGCAGTGAGTTCCGATCCGGGAGATAAGCCGGAACAATCGGCCATGTTCAGCCCTGTCACGTCCACGCCCAACGAATCAAGCGTCTCAGTTACAGCCTGCGTCGCACCTTCCGGCGAGTTGTCGTAACCAGCAGCAAGCGCAGTCAAACGGCCAAAAACCTCAGCAAGGGTATTGTCGGAATGACGCATCATAAACGCCATAACTTCTTTAAGAGTCGCCGAACTCACCGAGGCAACCAGCATCGAATCGTCAGGAGTTTCCCCCGATTTAATATCACCCTCAACACTGATGCCCAATTCTTCCAGTCGCTCAGCAAACACGTCAGCAGCATCGGCAGCAGGCTGTGTTGATAACTGCGGATACTCGCTATACGTGTCAGGATCATCGGGAGTGGAATCACCCCACTGGCGGCCACCATCCACAGCCAGTGCAGCAACACCAGTGAAATAGTAATTACCAGAATTGTTCTCACTAATATTGGCTGGCGAGCGCACATCGCCATATAACGTGTCGTCGTACACCAAATTAACCGAGGTAATTCCGAGTTCTTCTAACTGTTCAACAGTGTCGGCAGCAAGTGTGCCCAATCCTGCGCGTCCATTGATATGGTCGGGGTCACTTTCGCCTGAGCCGAGCAGCATATCGCCATTGCCTTTGAGTATGAGTGTGGCCGAGCCGTCGGAATCCTGAATCAGGTAGGTTTCAGTATCGAGTGTGGACGCCATGTCTAACGTGGCTGTGGCAGCGAGCGCGGTTAGTGTTTTAATCGTAGATGCAGGTTCGCGTGCGGTATCCGGACTGGTTTGGGCAACGATATTGCCTTCTCCGTCAGCGATGATGATGGAATAGTCGCTGCCGACGCCGTCGCTGCTGGCAAAAGTATCGATGAGCGCTTGAGCTTCGTCCTCGTCAACAGACGCTGCTAGATCCGCATCAGATATCAGACCACCGGCTTCTAAGGCTTGCACGGTCTCAGGTACTTCCGGAACGGAAACACCACTGACAGTGAGCAGGCCGGGAACGATGTCAAACATGTCGGCCACCAGATAAACGAATGCTACAGCAATGGTGAGCAGCGCAGATACGGCAACGGTAAGTACGCGACCGCATGATGTCGGCCTTCCCCGATGCCGACCGGTGTATGCGCGTCGTGCCACCATCGTCCCCTTTCGCTTGCTGGAACGCCTATTTTTGCAAGGACGCGAACGAGTCTAGCGTGTGCATAATCTCTAGCATTCGTGCGTCCATCAGCTTACCGCCCAGCCATGAACCTAGCACAAGAAACCCAATTCCATCTGCTAACGAAACGGGAATAAGCACCCAGTACAACGACCATTGTCCGGTTAAGAACAGTGCAAGAGCTACTACGCCCACAGGCAGTATCAGCACTATTGTTCCCAGCACTGCCACAAGCGGGAATAGAGATTGAGCTACGGCTCGCCCTTGTGGTGTGGAGAATGGTTTGTCAATAGATGGAACTGGATACATGAGTACACAAGACAACACCTCACCCAAGCCAAGTCCGCAGTATGCTACTGCAAGCGATACTGCGATAAAAGTTAATCCTGTCAGAATTCCATCGAGAGAAGCCCAGTCGCCAGTGATGGCAAAACAGAGAATACTGAGTATGACGTCGTAAATGAGTATCAATGTGGCATATACCCGCACGCGTGCGCATCGATCATCGAATCCGCGTACGCCGGCAATCACTTGCATGGTAAAACCGCGCCCGTCATAGGAAAGACCGTTGGCCTCGATAAGCGCGATAAATATTCCACCCCACAGCAAACCTTGCCATGTCATAAGACTTTCGCCCTGTGACTGAATTGCGTATACCACCACAAACAGCAGCGGGAAAATGAACATCAATCCTTGGCGTGGGTCGCGGCGCAGATAGGTGAATAGACGCGCGCTGAGTGCCCCAGATACGCTGTCCGGCATCCAGGCAAAAGCACCAATGCCTTGTGCTGTAACCGAGGGCGCGTTTAATCCGGCGGTGAGACGTTCACGACGCAGACACCATGTGGATCCCATAAAACACAGCACCCATGTGACTGCTAGTATCGCTACACGCGCAATAGCATGGAACCAATTACCGGCAAACACGTCAAATGGAATTTGGAAGGCTGCGCCGAGTGGCGTCCATTGTGCCACTGGAGTAATAAAGCGCAGTGTTTCAATATTGAACGATTCACCATCTGCTGCCATCATCATACTGGGCAGCTGACACATGACGACGAAGAAAATAATTGCCACACAGTAGAAAATATTGCGTCCGCGCGTACTTCTGACCATGGTGGTTGCCAGCGAGATCACCAACTTGGAGATGCACATCAGCGTGATCACTGCTAAAGGTGCACAAACCACAGCCGCTACTACTACGTCAATACCCATCCACCGATAGGCCATCGCCCATACGAGAAAAGACAGTAAACCGCAGAGTGCTGGGATGCCGCTTAGCCCGGAAACCAGCAAGCCAGCTTGTAGCGTGCGGTCAGGAATACCGTAGAGTTCAAAACGGCGCGGACTCATGGTGCTGCTCTCACCGGTAAGTATGAGCTGAAAACATACCACGATCAGAGCAACCATTGATCCGGCAAGCACGGCACCAGTGTTCAACCATAGAGCCAGTGTTGCCGTATCAACACTGGAAGATAGAGAATTACAGAAAAGCGCCAGCTGAGCAACACCGACAACCGTGCCGCCTGCCAGTAGCAACACCAGAATACTGCCGATGGTTTGCCATACTGATTTACGCAGTACAGACCATGTCAACGCCCATCTCAAAGCAACAATAGAGGCAATAACACGCATCATGATTGAGCTCCCCCTGCAATGTTGAAAGGAGCCTCACTCGTACTGGTATTACTTGCACTGTTAGCATCGCGATCAACATGACCAGTATGATGAGCACCACCGTCAAGCCACGACAGACCGGCCACGGTATGGCGTCCACCAACCAGTTGTAAAAAGCGTTCTTCAAGATCTTCGCCTGCTGCCACCTGTTCGACAGTGCCAGCTGCGCATACCTGGCCGTTGTTAATAACTGCCACATGTGTGCACATTCGCTCCACAAGAGCCATCACATGCGAGGAGATAATCACCGTACCGCCCGTACGCACGTATTCGATAAGAATGTCTTTGAGATTGGCGCTGGATACCGGATCAACGGATTCAAAGGGTTCATCGAGCACCAGTACACGTGGACTGTGAATCATAGCCGATGCAAGGCAGATTTTCTTAGTCATGCCAGCGGAATAATCAACAATCATTGTGTTGGCGGCTTGTTGCAAATCAAAAGCTGTTAACAGATCGTTTGCACGCGATACCGTTTCAGCACGTCGCATACCACGTAACATGCCTGAATACATCAGCAGTTGCATGCCGGTAAGTCGATCGAAAATCTGGTCAGGTTGTGGCATTACACCGATAATGCGCTTGGCGTAGTTGACGTTGGGCCACACGTCAACCCCAAGAATCATTGCTGAACCAGCATCAGGTACAAGCAATCCGGTAACCATGTTCAAAGTAGTGGTTTTTCCAGCTCCGTTCGGACCCACCAGACCGTAAAACGAACCGGTTGGAATATCAAGTGTTAGTCCGTTAACAGCAATGTTATTGCCAAACTGTTTGAACAGCCCACGAATTGAGATAGCAGCTGTTGGATTTGCAGGGATAACAGGAATATCAGGACTTGTAGTACTGGAAGAAACGCCAGAAAATCGAACATTTGCCGAATCGGTGTCTATAGTCATGGGTTCAACATACAAGCTCCTTTAGCAGGTGTCTAATAAGGCACGCCCGAGACTGAGCGTGTCTTCTAACTAAAGGCAGAGAGATTAAATTAGGCTCTGCTAACCCACTGTGGATATAACAGAGCCAAGACTTAAGGGACTAAGAGAATTACGAACAATTAAGAGCTAAAAGAATTACGAAAGTTAGGAAGTAAAAGAATCACGAAGGCCAGGATCTAAGACCCCTTATGTTCGATCGGTTTCCATTCCGCCTTTGAAAAGATAGCCTGGAAGGAAATTGGCACATAACTGAGCATATAAATCGGGAAGCTGAGCACGTAGGCAAACAACTCTTTATTAGTTGCGCCAATGCGATCGCGTTCTGCCACAATCGTCAATGCCGCCAACGACATCAGTGTCAGCACGCTGGTCAAAATAGCTGACGACCAACCGGTAATCGAATTTAATTGGCTGGGTAGCGTCACAAAACCGAATGCAGCAAATAGCAAGCCCAAAACAAAACGGATCACCGTAAGTACCATGAACGGGCAAATTAGCAACGTCAAGTCAACAGCTGAAAAATCACGTTCACGCACAGCACGTCGGATCAGTTGCGGACCGTAGTAGCGGAATACCTGCAGGAATCCTTTACTCCACCGCAGACGTTGACGCCAGCTTTGACGGAAAGTTACAGGCTGTTCATCATAAAGAATCGCCGTACCACAGTAGCCAATGCGGTCGCCGTGCAGCACTGAATCCATAGTGAATTCAAGATCTTCGGTTAGCAGATGGAATTTCCATCCTCTATTACGATTCATAATCTCTCGAGAGAACATGAATCCTGTACCGCCCACGTGGCAACTTGTCCCCAACCGCATACGCGAAGAATTCAAGAAGCGCGACTCGCGAATAAACCACAGGGCAGAACCTGAAGAGACCCAATTGTCAGATAAATTCACCGAGTTACGGTAACTTGTCAGAATTCGGAAGCCGGATTGGAAGGCTTTATTCATTTCTTCGACGTAGTGAACGTCCAGCTTGTTGTCAGCGTCGAAAACAAAAAAAGCGTCATACTGCTGCGCCTCACCCGTGTCGAGCATATGGTCGAGTAGATATGTCAGCGCATACCCTTTGCCCACCAGTTCTTTATTAAAGCGCTCAACCACATGGCATCCCCTGTTGCGAGCCACCTCGGCAGTGTCATCAGTGCAGTTGTCGGCAACAAGCCATATGTCAATAAGCTCAACAGGATAAGTCTGAGCATGTAAGGAATTAATGAGATTGCCAATGACATTGCGCTCGTTCCGTGCAGAAATCAGAACAGCATACCGCTTATCCATCGGCGCATCAGGAAATGATACCGGATTAGACAACAGCGAAATAATGATACAGAAAGCCTGATAAAGAACGCCGGCACCGCCAACAAGTGCCATAAGCGTGTCAAGTACATCCAGCAAAACCATTAGTGCCACCTGCTTCGTGGATTGTCATCCGAAGGGGTGCGCTGCTTGTTGTTATCGGATGTTGCAGACGATGCTTTTGCTATCTGAGATTTATTTATTGCTGTGGCCGCTGCTTCATGCGCAGTCTTGTTTTCGGCGTTATCGCGACCTTTTGACTTTTTCTTCGACAAAATATTCTTGGGAATTGCCACTGTCTGAGAAGCATCCAATTCCTTAGAACTTTGTACCTGGTACAGTTCACGCAACTGTTCGATATTGTCGTCTGACGGTACACGAGCAGTTGACCCTTTCGCGGCACGCGGCATATGATCGCTCACCGGCTTAATCACATGCTCACTAAAGGCTTCAGCACCTTGAACAACCTTCGACTTCTTTACTGGCTTCGGGTCGTTCAATAACGGAGAATCAACCAGATCGTAGCGCTTGGTGTACAGCTTGATAATGGCTTGCAAACTGGCAGTAATCGGCAAGGCAAGGAACGCTCCCAGAGCGCCAAACAGATTAGCAAACACCATAACTGACAAGAAAGCGATGGCTGGATTGAGTGCCATTGTACGCTGCGAAATCTTGGGAGAAAGAATGAGATTCTCAATCTGCTGGTAAATGATGATGTATACAAGAACGGCTATCGCGTATGCAAAACCATTACCGCCCCACGCGAACAGCACCGGTAATGCGCCACCAATATAAGTTCCAACAGTGGGAATAAATTGCGACACAATGCCACAGAACAGAGCCAACGGCAGCCAGTATTGCACGTGAATAATGTCTAAGAAAATAGCCATAAAGAAGGCATTAATTGCTGCGAGGATTGTGCGAGAAAATAAGAAGTTAGAGATCTGATCTTGCACAATAGTCCACACAACGAGGAATCGACTCTGTGCAGAGGGAGCAAACCACTGGCACAGACTGCGCTTAAGTTTGGGACCGGCAGCAGATAGATAAAATGTCACCATCACTACAATGACCAGATCAAGCAGAAAACCGAACACGCCTACTGCAGTGTCGAGTGCTTGTCCAGCAACATCAGCCACCCACGATGTTTGAATGTTGCTAATAGCATTGGTGATAATATTCTCAATTTCTGGTATTTCTAACGACGAGTACTGGCTAATAGTGTTGGAAATTTCTTCATAAATCCCTGGCAGGCCACTAACCATCGACATAACCTGCTGCATAAACAGATTACCGAACATAGCCAGCAAGACGATAATAATGATGGCAAGCCCCAACAAACTCACCACTGAGGCAGCGCCGCGTCTCCAACCATGACGAACTAAGATCAACACCATTGGTTCTATAGCCAAGGCTAGAAACAGCGAAATAATCACGTCCAGTGCAAGACCAGAAATACTACCCCACGATTGCCAGACAAAATACGCAAGAAATACAGCAATCGCCGTATATAGCAATGCGCGTCCATACCATTCGGGCGGTCGGCGGGGGTCTCCTTTAGCTGGAAACACCGAAGCAAAGTCTAACTTCTGCTCGTTCTGAACGTTTTCATCTTGTTCGCCCATGGTGCCCCATTGTACGGCGTGGTGTAGGCCAGACCGTAAACACAGACAGATCTGGCAAATCTACCTATATAACGGTGCAGCTCTTTTCCACACATCTACAAAGAAAACATAAATTACATCACATAATTAACAAAAATTAACAAAACGCAGAAAAACAAACTTTTCTTATTACAATTTATATGCTATCATTGCGCTTAACTAAGTACATTGTTGATACGTAAAATAATCTCCAAATTCATTAATCTCTCTTTATCCACTTAAAGAAGATTACTTGAACATTTTCTGCAATATTCTACATGATATTGCATGCTAACGAAAGCAGAAAATACCATGCGAAAAAAGAGATTAACTTCACTCGTATTTTATCGTCCTGTTTTGGCAATACTCATTTTCATGCTTCTAAGCATAATGTCGCCTTGTACAGCATATGCATATTCACTGAGCGGAAGCAAATGGTCGAGTAACTCTATGACAGTCACAGTTAGTAGTGCTATTACTGGAAATTATAAAACAGCCATTAGCCAAGCAGCATCAAATATCAACTCATCCACCGATGTAAGTTTTTCTACAAGCAACACAGGTGCTATTTGTCCGCAGTAGTAAAAAATTACGGTGCAACAGGATGGGAAGGACAATCAACATGGTCATACGGCATCTCAGGAAAGACATCTCTTGCAGATTCTAAAATAAATTCTTATTATATGCCATCTAGCACTGCAGTAGCAAAATTACGCGTCCTATGGCTTCATGAACTATCTCATGTATGGGGTTTGGGACATTCAAACATCAACACTGTAATGTACACAAGCGCGTCATCAGCCTATTCAAATGGCGTTCGTTATTTAACCTCAGATGACATTAGAGGTTATAACTATCTTTACTAAAGAGAGAAAAAATAATGCGAATTAATATGAAACGCCTTATATATCTGCTGTGGTTATTTACTTTCGCATTATGTGTTTCTGGATGCGGCACTGATAACAGTTCTTATAACGCGACTGCAGATATGTCTCGCGTGACGCTATATCAATCAGTCGACGATATGTTTAACGACAGCGACCTTGTTGTAATCGGGACAGTGCAGAATACATCAGTTGTTCAAGATATTGACGATATTACCGACTTCACTCTTTCCGATGTTTTTGTCGAACAAACAATATTCGGAGATTCAGTGAATAAAAACATGATTACCGTACGGCAAACTGGTTCGAGCGAGCAACAAACAGGCGAATCATTTATGTCTCCAGGCGATTGCGTATTGCTCTTTTTAGTACATTCTGGACTCGACGGTGAGTTAGCAGATCAGTATTACATTACCGGTGCCACGGCTGGTTGGTATGAACTTAATGCTGTTGATGATATGCAGCTTCTTTCAACTGATTCAGACAATATCAATTACTCGCAATTCTCATTTGAACGAGTAGATATGGATTCCGGTGATACCTTGCCGTCAACTTTGTCACCCGATGAACTCATGAATGATTGATCTCACTGATCGTACAATTCCACTAGCCCTGTAGCGATGAAACACGAAGTAATAAAAAGCAAAAGGTGTTGTATTTGCGTTGAAATTCCACTTATGACATCAGTAATTCTATAAATATTGCCCGGAGATCTATGTGCATCACATATTTGTGATTTGCTGTAAATCTCCGGGCAATATTTATCTCTTCAACGCGTTAAAAGGGCTTGGAAAGTTTACATCAGCGACTTGTAGATCGCATAAATGTCTTCTTCAGTAGCCTGACGTGGATTGCCCGGAGTGCATACATCGTTAAACGCATCGTGTGCAAGGCCTTCAAGATCAGCCTCAGTAGCACCAACCTCAGAAATTGTGGTTGGATTACCCAGATCCTTGGTCAGCTTGGCAACAGCTGCCACTGCCTCATCGCGTACGTGATCGAGACCACCGGTATAAGCATCTTCCACACCGAACGCATCGGCAATATCGCGATACTTTTCACCAGTGTATTCCTTGTTGTATTCCATCACAGGAGCAAGAAGAATACCGTTAGCTACACCATGCGCCACACCAAGGCGACCGCCCAATGGGTGAGCCATGCCATGCACCAGACCAAGACCAACATTGGAATAGGCCATGCCCGTAATGTAGGAGGCATAAGCCATCTGCTCGCCGGCAGGAATATCGCCAGCGGCAGACTTGGCAAGGTTCTTGGCAATCATTCGAATCGTCTGCATCGACAAACAGTCGGATAAGCTCCACGCGCCCGGCGTGATATAGCCCTCAATAGCGTGGGTGAGAGCATCCAACCCGGTGGCCACCTTAAGACTGCGCGGCTGTGTATCGGTCAGATCAGGATCAACGAAGGCAACAATCGGAATATCGTGCGGGTCAACAGCCACAAACTTACGTTGATTCTCAGTGTCGGTAATCACATAGTTGATGGTGGTTTCCGAAGCAGTACCTGCGGTAGTAGGCACACCAAAAATCGGAACAGTTGGGTTCTTGGTGTCAGCCACACCTTCCAAAGACAGCACATCAGCAAATTCCGGGTTCGCGACAACAATGCCAATACCCTTGCAGGTGTCTTGTGGCGAGCCGCCACCCAAGCCGATAAGGAAGTCAGCACCCGACTCAGCAAACTTAGCTACACCGTCTTTGATGCATTCAACCGGCGGATTCGGCTGCACATTGTCGAAGATCTCATACGGCATACCAGCCTCGTCGAGTACATCAGTAACCTTCTTTACTGTGCCAGTTTCAATAAGAACTGGATCAGTCACAATGAACGCTTTGGTGAAGCCGCGCGACTGAGCAGCACCCGGAATCTCCTTAATCGCACCGCGACCGAAAAACGCCGTCTGGTTGAAAATCATTCTGTAAACCATGTAAGACCTCCTGACAAATCTTGCACTGTACAACCGTGAAGGTTACTCAACGGCGAGCAACCAACAGTGATTATCATAATGCCTATTCTGAGAACCCACTGAACGCTTGCTGTACAGCATTTACTTCTTTTCCGTTGCACGCCGATGCCATTGCGCAAGCCAAAT